>CAISEG010000060.1 GCA_903884265.1 uncultured Anaerolineales bacterium
GGCTTGAATCTGAATGTGACCCAGATCCGCAAGGGTAACCGAAACTACTTGGCCAACCTGCTCAAGCAGGGGCACCACTCGGTTCTGGAACATGTCTCGGATACCTTTGGCATTCGTTTGACCCGGGTTGCCACTACTGTCCGGTCATAAGTGGAACAGATTGAGTTGGTTACCCGAAGGGGCCAACTCGCTTGAGTCGTTGATTTGCGAAAAAGCCTGTAAAAGCGGCATTTTCTCGAAAAGTGTGAGGCTCAGAATTTGTGACATCGGGTAGAGGTTGAGTTCGAGCCTCAGGCGTTTGCGAACAATCGCCAAGAGCACGTAAACGGAGATGGCGATCCAGATCTGGGTCTTCACCGCATTGGGTGAGAGTCCGTAGAACTTCTTGATGCGGAGATGTTGTTTCACCCACTTGAAAAACAACTCGACCTGCCAGCGGCATTTGTAAAGCTGGGTGATGGTGAGAGTGGGCAAGATAAAGTTGTTGGTTAAGAAGATCAAGGTCTTCTCGGTCTTGGCATCGCGGTAACGGATGCGCCGCAGCGGGTCGGGATAGGACTTGGCGGGATAAAAACTCTGGAGGCGAATGGTTTGGTCGCAGCGCAGGCCGGTGAGCTTGTCGACAGGATGGGCCGTGAGCCGGTGAAAGCGGAAATCTTTGCGCGCGTGAATGATGAAGAACGCCAAGGCTTGGTGCCAATGGTAAAGGCGCGCGAAGTCCAGATAGGCGCGGTCCATGATATAGATCGAGCCGGGTTCGGGCAGCAGTTCGTCGAGGGTGTGAATCTCGTGGATTTTCGCGGGTTTCACGTCGATGAAGGCTGGAATGTTGCCCTGCAGATCGAGCAGCGTATGCATCTTGACCGCCGCATGGTAGGCTCGATAGCGAGCCCAGGGAAACAGGGCCAGGCACAGATCGATGGTGGTGCAATCGAGCGCGTAGACGGTCTGCTCCAAGTCGACGCCGAAGTCTTCGCCGGCGTACAAAGGGCGCGCCGTCGCGATCAGAACTTGCGCCAGATCGGCGTAGATTCGAAAGTCGCGCGTTTCGTTGGCCTCGGCCAGCGTGCTGCGCGCCACGTGACCACGGATGCCAAGATGATAAAGGTGAGACCCCAAGGCGCGCAGGCAGGTTTCGATATCGCGCAGGCTCTCGCGATAGGTCAGTTGCGCAAAAGCCAGGCAGAGAAACTGGTCCCAACAAGAAAAACTGCTGACCTTGTAGTCGCCCTGATAGCGATTCACGCAGCGCCCAAAGTCGTGCGCTGGAATGAAATCCATCAATTGTGCAAACACCGTTTTGCCGGAATGCATGGGCCAAACCCTCCCGTGGTGACCGGAAAGGATGGCCAAAAGTGCGTCCGTAATTCAAATCGAAAACGGCCTGATTTAGCAGCATGTGCATAAATGTAAGTAAGTTAGAGCCAAATCCAAATTCAATGACCGGACAGTAGTGCCGGTCTGGATCTCACCACGGGAACCGCGCAGGGCGCGTTGGAGGTTCTCCTTAGCCCGGACGGCGGGAGCATCGACGGCAACGTGGTGAGCGAGCAGAAAACACCGTGGGCCGGGGCGCGGGTGGTGCTCGTGCCGGCGGGCGCGCTTCGCCCCCGCCCCGATCTTTACCAGGAAACCACGGCGGACCCCTACGGGCATTTCGCCCTGACGGGCATCCC
>CAISEG010000061.1 GCA_903884265.1 uncultured Anaerolineales bacterium
GAAACATCGCTGAGGAGGGTCTCGATAATGGGCAGTGCGGTGAGAGAGCCGCCCGAACCGGCCAGTTTAACGATCTTAAAATTGTCAGGATCCTTCAAGGCCTTGCGGGCTTGCTCGGCATCGTGACCGGAACGAGGTCCAGTGAAGACACTGCCAGTGGCGGCGTCTTTTTCAGCAGCGAAGCCTTCCTTGAAGTCCTTGCAGACAATGACATACTTGTTCGCCAGACGAGAAGCGCGCTCGAGCAGGCGGGAATGGAGATAGAAGATGTCGCCGGGATAGGCTTCACGTCCCGGCGGGCGGCGCAGGAGCAGCGAAACCTGGCGATAAGCCCAGGCGTGCTTGGAAAGGTCGTCATAAATCACCAGGGCGTCGCGCCCGGTCTCCATGAACTCCTCACCGATGGCACACCCGGCGTAGGGAGCGATGTATTGCAGGGCTGCGGACTCATCCGCAGCGGCGATGACCACGATGGTGTGAGCCATGGCTCCATGGCGCTCAAGAATAGCCACGGTGCGGGCAACCGCCGCCTTTTTCTGCCCGATGGCAACATAGATGCAGACCAGGTCCTTACCTTTCTGATTAATGATTGTGTCAATGGCAATGGCGGTCTTGCCAGTCTGGCGGTCGCCAATGATGAGTTCACGCTGGCCGCGGCCAATAGGGATCATCGAGTCGATGGCCTTGATGCCGGTCTGGACGGGGGTATCCACATCCTGACGCTGAACCACGCCGGCAGCGATGCGCTCTATAGGCCGGTAACCGACGGCCTGGAAGGGACCTTTGCCGTCGACCGGCTCACCGAGGACATTGACGACGCGGCCGATCAACCCGTCACCGACGGGAACCGAAGCGATACGCCCGGTGGCGCGGACGTCCATGCCCTCGCTGATCTCGGAATATTCCCCCATGATGATGACGCCGACAGCATCCTTCTCCAGGTTGAAGGCAATACCCATCACTCCGTTGGCAAACTGGACCAATTCCTGCGATTTTACATTGGCAAGACCAGAAACGCGGGCGATGCCATCGCCCGCTTCAAGCACCGAACCGATGTCGGAAAAGCCGACCTTAGGTTCGAAGGATTCGATCTGTTTTTGCAAGTCACTGGTAATCTGATCAATAAGATTTGCCATTTAGCCTCCGGGTCGCCAGCTGAAGTCATTTACGCACAACTGCCCGGATGGAAGTCGCGTATCCGGGCACGCCATGGGCATCTGTCGAACTGTGATGTATCGCTCCGCCAGGAAAAGGCAAGTTTTTTGAGGATCGGAGCGGGTCAAGAGAGCTAATGATACCTGAAAGCAGTGGCATTGTCTAGTTTTCGACAAAGAGGAGAAGGGAGAGCAGGGAGAAGGTAATCAAGAATCAGGAAAGGGGGAAAAAGGGGACCTGCGTTCCAAAAAAACAAATATTTCGCTCCAGAATGCGAATTTCACTCCAGTGGTTTTCCATATACAAGTCGTACTCCGATGGTGGGAATATTCGTTCCGCCCCGCTTCGGGTGCAGGTGTCCCTCATTTCAAGACCAGAAATGGGGGGACCGCTTTCTGGAGAGAGGGTGAGTCGAAGAATGAAGGTTTGTTCCTGAGGATCAAAAGAGGAACAAATCATTTTCACATAAAGGAGCTCCCTGAAAGGGACCAGTCCCTGCGCCCCTATATGATGCCTCGCTCTATGAAGTGCTACGGATGTAAAGGGTCAAAGGAAAACGCGACTAGGGGTTCACAAACCAGCGTCGCAGGTTCATGTCTGGGGAGAGCCCCGTCGACTTTTGGCGCTGTGCAGCGGGAAGCTGCCTATGGCGCATCCCTTGCTATAAGATGATTATAAAACAATTGTTCTATTTTGTCAAAAAGGAATTTGAGTTTATAGCGGAAGAAAAAGGCCGAGGAATTCAGCGGCGGCGAAACAGAACCAGTTTCGGAAGCCACTGAGGGGCTTTGTCGTGATGGGAATTGGTTTTGAAGGTAAATTCCGCCCCGCAGTCCGGGCAACCGAACTGGCATTCAATGACATCCGGCCAACTGGCGTCATCCTCCACATCGGCGAGGTCGGTAAAAGACGGGAATTCGGTAATGCGCCCATCATCGACGAGGCCACGCAACCGGCGCAGGAAGCGGGTTACCTCCCCGGTGGTCGAGAATTGACGTTTCTGGCTGAGCGTAGTGCAATTCTTACAGGCCATCAGCGATCATCTCCTTCCCAGTCAATTTTGAGCCAAGATCCAGGTACCCGGCCGGATCGATCCGGCTCGAGGGATGTGAGAGGCCTTACGATCTTTGAATATAGTATCCAACCACCACAAGAATCATCAGAACGCTGGCAACGGTGCACAGCAGACCCAATCCCCACCAGCCGGTACAGCCGGCAAGGATACCGAGCAACACAGCGCCCGTTAATATACACATGGCGCGCATTGCGGTCATTCTTTCCGCATGAAGCGGACGACTGCCGGCAAACCACAGGCCCCAACCAGCCGTCATGCAAACCAGGATGAACCCCAGCACAATGAAGAAGAGTTGGATGCCGGTCAACCCGGGCAGGTCGACCACCACTGTGCCGCAGGTGCCGGAACGGGAGGGGAGGGTAAAGGAGCTGTACACAAAGACGCGGGCCAAGATCAAATGCCCGAAAACGATATTATCCGAGGTAATATCCCAAGTCAGTTTTCGGGTTTCGCCGGCTGCAATTGGATAGCTGACCGAATCCGACGTGGCAGCACCGAAGTAACTGATCTCAGTGCGGACCAAAACATCGAGAGCCCGGTTGGTATTGTTGGTGATGCTGCTGGTGACAGCGTCCGTTTCCGAAGTCGTCATGAGCAGCGGACATCTCAAAGAGGGAAGGGTCTGATCCGACGGAGCGCTATAGCCGAAGAAGAAGTAGCCTTCAAAGTAGGCCCAGTTCATCATGATAAACATGACCATCCCGACCAGAACACTGGCCGAGAAGAAGACGACCCCCCACGTGCGAAGCAATTTCCTTTTCCCTTGCATGAAAAAATCCTTATTTTCTCCAAAAGAATGTGGCAGTATTCACAATACAGCAAGATGGGATTATACCGCTAACCCAACGCTTACCGGTTGTCCCCCTCCCCACCGATCTTGCCGCGTTCGAGACGCGAGTATAGTTTTTCGAGGTTGTGGGCGGCAACATCCTCCAGCGAAATATCCAGCTCGGTGCAGACCTGGGCTAGGTACCAGAGCACATCGCCAAGTTCGCCCTTGAGGGCTTCACGATCGGCTTCGCCGATGAGGCCATCCTTGTCGCGGAAGATCTTTTTGATCTTGCCAGCCACTTCACCGGCTTCGTTGGTGAGCCCGAGAGTGGGATAGATGACACCGTGCCCGATGGACGGGTACTTGGCGGTCTTGCGGGAGTTGGTCTGGTAGTCTGTGAAGTTCATAGTGTATTTCTCCAATTTGGCTGGATTATTTCATCAGCAATACGCTCGGAGGCATGGCCATCCCATAGCGGCGGACACTGCCCCTGCTTCCCCTGGCCCGCCAGGATGAGTCTCACTTCAGCCTGCAACCGCTCAAGGTCTCCTCCGACCAACAAGTTCGTACCTGTTGTCACAGTAATGGGACGTTCAGTGCTGTCGCGCAGAGTCAGGCAGGGAACACCCAGATAGGTGGTTTCTTCCTGGATGCCCCCTGAATCAGTGATGACGACTTTGGCATGGCTTTGCAGGGCCAGGAAATCCAGGTAACCCTGCGGTTCCATTAAGTGGATCGTTTGCGGGACTTCGAATCCGCCATCCGCCATGGACTGGCGGGTGCGGGGGTGGACCGGGAACAGCACATTAATATCTTGTCCGATCCGGCCAAGCGCCACCAACAGGCGGGACACCTGCCGCGGGTCATCCACGTTTGACGGGCGGTGAAGGGTTACCAAGGCGAAAGGTCCGGGCGGGATTTCTGTTTCCAACTGCCGCCAGCGCTTCTCAGACCGGGGCAGCAGGCGGACCAGCGTGTCGATCATGACATTCCCCACCAGCTTGATCTTTGCCTGGGGGATGCCTTCCCGGAGCAGGTTGTCGTTCCCATTCATGGAGGGAGTGAAAAGCAGGTCGGCCAACTGATCGGTGAGCAGGCGGTTGATCTCTTCCGGCATGCTTCGGTCGCCCGAGCGCAGTCCGGCTTCCACGTGCCCCACCGGGATCATTAGTTTTGCACAGACCAGCGCCGC
>CAISEG010000062.1 GCA_903884265.1 uncultured Anaerolineales bacterium
ATCTCAAAGCGGAAGATAACATGCATCGGCATCGGTTCAAGCTCCAGGCGATTGATGACGGTATCTTCCTCGCCTAGCTCTTCCCAAACCTTGTATAGGGTGGCAGTTTGAGTGCTCCGTTCGTACACCCATTTTAATTGCGACCTCATTCGGGCTCCGGTTTGCGGGTGGATCTTAATACCGGCGCCTTCGAATGGGGGATTCTTTTCTGGCCGGATTTCACCCATCCAGGTATGATCAATCTGATCGACATGCAGGACCAACAGTCCGCCGGGAAGAAGGTGACGGCGAATAGATTGTAAACAATTCATTTGATCTTGTGGAGTGAGCATAAATTGAAAAGAATGCACCGGGATAATCACCAACCCAAACCGCTCGCCCAGATCAAAAGAACGCATATCCCCCTGTACCCAGCGGACATTAGGCAGGCCCTGTGTTTTCTGTTGAGCCACGGCAAGCATATCAGCAGCTAAATCTAAGCCGACCACGCGGACGCCTGTGTGTGCCAGTCGCAACGCTACCCGTCCTGTTCCACATGCAATATCGAGCACGGCTTGCCCTTTTGCTCTAACAGCGTTTACCAATTTCAAATAATAGTCGATCTCACCCGGCCAATCGGGCATACCATCGTCGTACACGAGAGCATCTGCATTTGAAAAACATTGGTCCGTCATATTTAAGATTTCCTTGATGTTCATCGATACTCAGGGTAATTTAAATATTATCCATGATGTATTTTGCATCATGCTCATGGGGATTGAGTCCTCGACTTAATGATTCATACTCACCCCGAAACAAATGGTCCGGTAGCCATAAAATAATAAAGTTACATCACCGTTGCTGTTGATCCTGTCTCGGTTTTTTCGACCTCGATCCTGTTCGGGAAGGCGTCTTTTAGCTCATCCAGATGGGTGATGACCAGGATCTTGGCGAAGTCTGGACGGACGGCATTAATGGCCTGGATCAACCGCTGGCGTCCCAGGGCATCCTGGGAACCAAAACCCTCGTCAATGACCAGCATCTGCAAGCGTGCCCCCTTGCGCTGGGCTAATACTTCCGAAAGCGCCAGCCGGATGGCAAAGTTGACCCGGAACGCCTCCCCTCCGGAGAACATCTCGTAATCCCGTTCCCCGGCTCCATCGCTGACATGGATCTCAAGTGTCTCGCGCATATCCTTGCGCTTCTCATCTTTATACTTCGCCTGGGTCTCAAAATGAAGATGCATGGTATCTTCGCTCAGGCGGCCAAGGATTTCATTGGCCTTCATCTCGATCTCCGGCAAGGCCTGCTCAATGAGCAGCGCCGGAACACCGTCCTTGCCAAAGGCACGTTCCAGGGTCTTGTAACGGCCGATCTGCAGACCCAATTCGCCTCGCTCGGTCTCCAGTTTTTTCTTGCGTTTCCGTAAATCGCCGAGAACGGTGACCTTCTGACGGGCCGCGCCAACTTCCTGGTTTAACTGGTTCTCGCGTTCCTGTGAGTCGAACAGTGCTCGCTCAACAGTATCCAAATCAGGAGCCTGGGCTTCAACAGCCGCCAGGGCCTCCAGCGCAGATTGATGCTCGATTTGCTGGTTGGCGATTTCCGCCGCCAGTATCGTTATCTGGGAATTGAGATTGGCGATCTCATCGTTGAGCGGTTTGAGCGCCGCCCGGGCAGACTCAAGCTTCCGAAAATCGGTCTCAGCAGGGCGTCTCTGCATCTCTGTCCGCCGTATCGCATCGTGGGCAGCCGCATCATAACCGAGTGTGGCCAGGTCCTTGTCCACTTTTGCTAGTTTCTTACGCGCCTCGGCTGCATATTTTTCGCCTTCAAGCAGCTTGTTAACTTTCACCAAACGCTTCGCCCCATTGCTTTCCCATTCCATGGTCTGCTTTCGCATCGTCTCCAGCCGCTCGGCCAGTTGCGCGACGGTATTCGAGAGCGAGAGCCGGTCAGCGTCAGCATTGGCAGAGCTTGAAATTTGTTCCCTAAGACTCTCAAGTTGGGCTGCAAGGGTCTCCATTGCAGTCTTGTTCGCCCGGTAGGTATCGCCTTTGGTGTTCCCTTCGGCTTGCAATTGTTCCAGCGTGGACTGGCGATGCCCCGCACTTAGTGGCTGCCCGCATAGTGGACAAGCCCCGCCATCAGCCGCTTCAAGTTGTTGCATGCGCAGCTTGAGCTCATCCATTTCGATTTTCAGGCTGGCGTTCTCTGTGCGCAATTCCGCCTGCCGCTCGCGCCCGCCCTGGATCTGTTTTTCCAGCCTGGATCGTTCGTCCAGTTTCGTTTCGGCTTCGGTCAGAGCCTTTCTTGCAGACTCCAATTCGGTCGCCAATTCAGCAGATAGTATTACCTGCTTGCCAACTTCAGCTCCCTGTTGCTCCAGGGTCTGTTTTTCTTGTTCCAACTTTGCCTTATCGGCATTGATTTCGTTAAGAAATGGAAGCCGGAATTTTTCCTGCGCGTGGAATTGGGAAGCCGTTCCATCCCATTTTTCCAATTCCGTGCGAGCCTGCTGCCAGGCATTATAGGCCGCTTCGACCTCACCCGCGCGCCCCAGCAGGTCTGCATGGGGTTGGCGCTCGGCCTCTCGTTCGGTAAGGCGGGACCGGAGTCCGGTTAGAGTCGCCTGGGAACGTTCGAGGGTCTGCACCATTTTTTGGACCAGTTCGCGCTGTTTGTCCAGGCCGGCGCGCACCTGTTTGACGCTTGCAAGCGCCGCTTCCTGAACCTTGCGGATGGACACCAGACCACTAAGTTGTGTCTCCAGTTCGGCCAGGCGCTCCTTGCGGGGTTCTTCTTCGGCGAGTTCGGTTTCGATCTCGTTCATGCGGCCGTCCACCGCATCGAGATTGCTTTCCAATCTCTTGCGGCGCTCGGCAGTGCGTTCCTTATAGACTTCCCAAATTTCCAGGCCAAGTATGTTACCCAGGATATCTTTGCGGCGGGTGGGCGGCTGCTGGGCGAACTGGTCGGCGCGACCCTGCAGGAAAAACGATACATTGATGAAGGTTTCGTAATCGAGGCGCAGAACATTCTCGATGCGCGCCTGGGTCTCACGGATGGTATGCTCGGTCAGCGGTCGCCAGGTACCACCATCTGAAATCTGGAATTCCAATGTGCTGGTCTTCCCCCGCGCCAGTGACCGGATGACCCGGTACTGGTTGTTCTCATACCCAAATGTGAACGCCACTTCAGCCGCTGTTGACTGCAGGTTGATAACCGACTCATCCCTTTTACGCGCCTGGCCAAAAAGAGCCCAGGTCATCGCATCCAGCAGCGAGGATTTACCCGCGCCGTTCTGTCCTGAGATACAGGCCAGATCGAAACCGCTGAAGTCCAATTCGACCGGGTCGCGGTAGGAGAGGAAACCGGAAAGTTTCAGACGCAAAGGAATCACAAATCTATTTTAACCGCAAAGTCACATAGAACCAAAAGAAAAACAGGATTTTGCCTTCTGACTTTTCCATATACCTGGCTCGGAATTCATTTAACTTGCCCATCCTCTGCAGGCATGTTATCATACCTAGGTGGTCTCCAATCTTTCCAAGCGTAACCGTACACAGCTTATCCTGGCAGTCGTCGTTTTGGCAACTATACCTTGCTATTGTCTGGGAATCATCATCCGGCAGCTTGCTCCCGACCGGAATTCTGTTACGCCGACGACCACTATTACGACCACATCCACAATTACTTCTACCTCCACTCCAACAATTACACTGACCCTATCTCCTACCTTGACCATCACCTCAACAACCACACCTTCGCCTACCCCCCCGCCAACAGCTACCCCTACGTACACACCCACCTGGACTTTTACGCCTACATCCACTTTCACGCCGAGCCCAACGCCGACACAAATTCCAACCTTCACAGATACGCCTACTTCCACATTTACAGACACACCTGTCCCACCCTCACCCACCGACACCCAGCCGACCCCTTAATCCTTCCTGCAAACACCCAATTTCAAATGACCGATATAACCCCCTTTCTCAAAGAACTGCTCTCCGCTCCCGGTCTCTCTGGCTACGAAGATTCTGTTGCAGAGATCATCTTCTCAAAATGGACACCCCTCGTCGACACGATCAACCGCGGCAAACTTGGCTCCCTGCATGGATTCCGGCACGGCACCGGTAAAAGCCCGCGCCCATCCGTGATGGTTGCTGCCCATATGGATGCCATTGGCCTGATGGTCACCGGCATAGTAGACGGCTTCCTGCGTCTCACCGATGTTGGCGGCGTGGACCCGCGCGTCCTGCCAGGCACACTGGTCACCGTGTACGCTTCGGGTGCTCAAGGACATCCTCCTATCCCCGGCCTGGTCGTCCAGCCGTCCATCCGACTCCTGCCCCCTGAATTAGGCCTGAACCCCGTTCCTCTGGAATATCTGTTCGTCGATACCGGTCTTTCGCCGAGTAAAGTAGAGCAGCTTGTCCGGGTAGGTGACACTGTGTCGTTTGCCCAGCCGCCCGTTGAGTTGAGCGGCGAGACTATCGCCGGTCACTCGCTGGATAATCGCGCCTCCGTTGCTGCGTTAACCATCTGTTTGGAAGAGTTGCAGACCCGCCCACACATATGGGACGTGTGGGCTGTTGCCACCACCCAGGAGGAGGGTGGTATGAAAGGAGCCATCGGCTCAACCTTTGAACTGCACCCCACGATTGCCATTGCTATGGACGTAACTTTCGCCAAAGGGCCCGGCGCAAGCGATTGGCAGACCGTCCCTTTTGGTAAAGGTCCCACCCTCTGCATGGGACCCAATATCCACCCGGCCATGCACAAGGCAATGCTGGATCTGGCCGAAAGGCTCGAAATTCCCTACGGTTTGGAATACACCCCGCGTCACACTGGGACGGATGGCTTCGCCACGCAGGTGGCGGCAGAAGGTGTCCCGACCCTTGTGGTGGGTATCCCGCTGCGCTATATGCACACGCCAGTGGAATTGGTCGCCATCAAAGATATTCAGCGTGCCGGGCGGTTGCTGGCTGAATTCATCGCCGGGCTGCCGGTTGATTTCATGGAAAAGATAACCTGGGATGATTAGGATGCCGACAATCGGAAACGCTCAACTCAAACTGCTTGAAAAACTTTGTAACGCCTGCTCTGTCTCCGGCGACGAGGGCGAGGTGCGCAAGATCGTTCTGGAAGAACTCAAAGATCACGCCGAAAATATCCGGGTGGACGCTCTCGGCAACGTACTGGTCACTCGCCTCGGGTCTGGGAAAAAGCGCATGAAAGTAATGCTCTCCGCCCATATGGACGAAGTCGGCTTTATGTTGGTGGGAGACGACGGCGAGGGTCTGTTCCGCTTCGAGACTGTCGGTGGGATGGATGTCCGCACTTTACCCGGCAAAGTTGTGCTGGTCGGCAAACACCACCTGCCTGGTGTTATTGGAGCACGCCCCATCCACCTGACTACCACCGAAGAGCGCAGGCAAATAATCCCGCTGGATGCCCTGCGGATTGACATTGGTCCCGCTGGGGGAAAGACCAGGCTGGGCGATCGGGCCACTTTTGCCACCCGTTTCCAGCGCAATGGTCCGGTAATCATCGCCAAGGCTCTCGATAACCGTTTTGGCGTCGTCACCCTGCTTGAACTCGTCAAGAACGCCCCGGCCAATATCGATCTGCTGGTGGCTTTCACGGTCCAGGAGGAAGTTGGCCTGCGCGGGGCGAAGGTTGCCGCTTACGCCTTCAACCCTGACCTGGCGATCGTGTTGGATGCCACCCCCGCCAATGATCTGCCCAGCTGGGATGGCGAAGAAAATGTCTCATACAACACAAAACTTGGGTTCGGCCCGGCAATTTATATTGCCGACAGCGATTCATTCTCCGACCCGCGCCTCGTCCGCCATTTGAGCAGGACTGCCGAGAATGAAGGCATCCGCTACCAGTTCCGCCAGCCGGGCGGGGGTGGCACAGACGCTGGAGCCATCCACAAAGCGCGCACTGGTATCCCGAGTGTCTCGGTTTCGGTGCCGCACCGCTACAGTCACACTGCCGCCTCGATTGCCCGCCTGGATGACTGGAAGGATACCTTCGCACTGGTCTATGCCGCGCTGGTACGCCTCACACCCGATTTACTCGCCTCGGAGCGTAAATAGGACAGATGGACTGAAATCCTACTCCACCTCTGAAACAGCCTCTTCCCCAGAGTAGCTATCATCTCCAAGGAGATTTTATGAAGAACCTCATCCAAAAATTGACCGAAACCTTTTCCCCCTCCGGCAATGAAACCGTCATCTGCGAAGTGATCCGCAAGGAGATCAAAGCCTTCGTCGACGATGTCAGCGTCGACGCGCTGGGAAACTTGATCGCCCGCAAAGGCTCCAAATCAAAAAACGGTCTAAAGATCATGCTGGCCGGCCACATGGACGAGATCGGCCTGATGGCCACCCATATTGACGGGAATGGTTTCATCCGCTTCACCGGCCTTGGCGGTATCCGTCTGACCGGCCTGACCGGCAGCCGCGTCCGCTTCATGGACGGCACCCCCGGCATCATCGGTGCAGAACGGCTTACCGACCTGACCAAGGCACCTTCACTCGAGCAATGCTTTATTGACGTGGGCGCATCCAGCAGGAAGGATTGCCCGGTTAAGGTGGGCGACGTTTGCGCCTTTGATCGTCCCTTCCTTGACCTGGGAAACCGGATGATCGCCAAGTCCATGGATGACCGCATCGGTTGTGCGGTCATGATCGAAGCCTTGCGCACCATGAAGGCTTCTCCTCATGAACTCTATTTCGTCTTTACCACCCAGGAGGAAGTAGGTCTGCGCGGGGCTACCACCTCTGCTTTCGGCGTGGACCCGGAACTCGCCCTGTCTGTGGATGTGACTACCACCGGCGACACCCCGAAAGGCTCCAAGATGGAAGTTTCCCTTGGCAATGGCCCGGCGGTCAAAGTCAAGGACGGGGGCATGCTGGCCGACCCGCGCATCGTCAACTGGATGATCCGCACTGCAGAGAAGGCCAAAATCCCCTTTCAACGCGAAGTTCTCGAAGGCGGCACCACCGACGCGCGTGCCATGCAGGTGGCACGTGCCGGGATCCCATCCGGCTGCCTATCGGTCCCGACCCGCTACGTGCACAGCCCATCAGAGATGGTTGACACCGCTGATGTGCAAAACTCTGTCAAGCTGCTGGTCGCCCTATTGAGCGCTCCAGTAGGGTTATAAACCGTCTTCATAATAAACAGCGCACCTGTTCAGGTGCGCCGTTTGATATTAAGGGCTATTTATTATCCGGCAACTAACTGGCTTTTTCTTCTTCCTTCTTCTGCTTCTTGGGCATCCCCCACATGAAAATGGCTACGCCAAGCCCAATCCCGAAGGCACCCAGGGCTCCCCAGGCCAGGAAGTCAACCAGGGCAATCACCAGGCCGACCAGCGCCACGAAGACAATTGCCTGTAACTGCCAGACCTGCGCCTTGCGCAGCAAGTCGAGGCTTAGCCAGCCAATGCCCACACCCAGGAACGCCATGCCGATCAGGCGCAAAATTGAGGCGAGCAGGTTGATAATATCGTAAACGATAGTTGGCATACTTCCTCCTTTATCGAAAACAGAAAATGGTTTACGCCCAGGCCCAGATAAGCCAGAGGCCGATCATGACAAGTCCAATTATAAACCGGAATACAAACGCCCAGCCGCAACCGATCATCATCCCTTTCATGGAAGCCAGGCCTTTCCTGGCATCCTTCAAGCGCAACCATTCGATCAGGAATAAAACCAGCAATGCAGCAAGGATTCCGCCAATGATCGGGATGGGGATGATAAAACTCCCCAGGATGGCGGATGCCATTGCGATCAAAATAACCCACCAGGGAGCGCCACCTTTGTGCGCCTGTGTTCCCATGAGCACATTATCCAGGATGGACCCCACCAGCATCAATATTGTGATGAGTCCGAACATGACCCAGCCGAGCACCCCAAACCCGGCCGCGATCCCATAACCAAGCGCAGATACCCAGATGATCACCAAACCTGGGAGAATAGGGATCACCAACAGGCCCACCGCCATCATTACGATGGCAACACCTTTGGCAACCTGTTCGAGATCTATGCTGTAGGGACCGATCTGCATCTTCTGCTCCAGGATACCCTACCGGCGGATGATATCCACCCCACCCATCCATGGAAGCAGGGCTTCTGGCACTTTCACAGATCCGTCAGCTTGCTGATAGTTTTCAAGCACCGCGATCAGGGTGCGTGGCATTCCAAGGCCTGAACCGTTCAACGTGTGGACAAAACGCGTCTTGCCGCCGTCCGCGGGGCGATACTTGATGTTCGCCCGCCGCGCCTGGAAATCCGTATCGTTCGAGACCGAGGACACTTCCAACCATTCCTGCAAACCTGGCGCCCATACTTCGATATCGTAGGTCATCGTCGCCCCGAAACCGATGTCACCGGTGCAGAGTTGCTTGACGCGGTAGGTCAGCCCCAACCCTGAGCAAGTTGCCTCGGCGTGTTCCCGCATTTTCTCCAGCATGGCATCTGACTCTTCCGGCTTGCTGAAGATGTACATCTCGACTTTGTCGAACTGGTGACCGCGTTTGATGCCGCGCACGTCTCGCCCGGCGCTCATTTTCTCACGCCGGAAACAGGGGGTGTAAGCGGTATATTGTAATGGCAGTTGTTTCTCGTCCAGAATTTCGTCCATATGCAGACCGGTCAGCGGAACCTCTGCGGTGGGGACCATCCACAGGTCTTCTTCGGCGTCGTGGTACAGGTTTTCGGCAAACTTGGGCAGCTGACCGGCCGCATAAAGTGTGGCGGCTTTGACCATGAACGGGGTGTACTGCTCGATATAACCCTGGCGGTTGTGCAGGTCGAGCATATAGGCGATCAATGCCCTTTGGAGGCGCGCCCCAAGTCCGGTCAGCACATAGAAGCGCGAGCCGGTGATCTTGACGCCGCGCTCGAAGTCCAGGATGCCCAGCGCTGGCCCCAGGTCCCAGTGGATTTTCGGCTCAAAATCGAACTCCCTGAGCTGGCCTACCGTCCGCAGGACGATATTCTCGCCCTCGTCCTTACCAACAGGCGTACGGGCGTCCGGGAGGTTGGGAATGGTGGCTGCCACAGATTTGAGTTCTTCTTCGACATCCGCCACTTCCTTGTCGATTGTGGCGATCTTGTCGCCGACCGCGCGCATGGACTCGATCTTGGCTTGGCGTGCCGCGGCATCTTTTTCTTGGCTGATCTCTTTCGAGACGGCGTTGCGCCTGGCTTTCAGGGCCTCCACCTCGGTCAGGATCCCGCGCCGCCGGGCGTCCAACTCCAGGATGCGGTCCACTGGCCCAGGGTCCATCTGCCGGTCCGATAACGCCTTGCGGACCAGGTCGGGTTGTTCACGAATGAGATTGATGTCCAACATAAAGCACCTCCATGAAAAAGAATACGCCCCCTCGGTTTGCAGGACGAAGGGGCGTCTCGTGGTGCCACCTGCTTTTATTCTCACGTACGCAGTAACGGGCGCATCCGGCTCTCTTACGGTTCTTTGTAGTAACGACTTTAGTCGTTATTGACGGTTGAAACCGTCACTCCAAACAGCCCCTGCGAGAGCAACTTCTCTCCTGCGAGAGACCGGAGGGGATTTTGCCGTAGTTCCGCCTGCCTCGCACCCACCGGCAGGTCTCTGGACGGAGTAACGGGTACTGGTCTCCGGGTAAGTTATTGAATGTTAGGCAGATTATACCAAAACCTTTAGATTATTTGTCGTACCACTCTTACTTGATCCCCTTGAATTCTTCCGCCGTTGCCTGGCCTGGCTGGCTGATGCCTTCGCGCTTGAATACCTTCCATGGTGTCAGGAAAAGGATCTTGAGGTCCAGCCAGAACGAGCGATGGTCCACATACCACACGTCCAGGCGGAATTTTTCCTCCCAGTCCAGGGTATTCCGTCCGTGGATCTGCGCCCAGCCGGTAATACCCGGCAGTACATCATGCCGGCGCATCTGCTCCGGGGTGTAGCGTTTCAGGTACTGCATCAGCAGCGGGCGTGGTCCCACCAGGCTCATTTCGCCGCGTAAAACATTCCAGACCTGGGGCAAGTCGTCCAGGCTGGTGGAGCGCAGGAAACGCCCAAAGGAGGTCAATCGCTCGGCGTCCGGCAGCAGGTTCCCGTCTGGTCCCTTGCGGTTCGTCATCGTCCGGAATTTATAGGTGATGAACGGACGGCCTTTATAGCCAGGGCGCTGCTGCAGGAACAAGACTGGAGTTCCAAGGAAAACCCACACCAGCAGGCTGATGACAAGCATACCTGGCAGGATTACAATTAAGCCAAGGATGGTCGCCAGCAGGTCGAAAATTCTTTTTAGGCGTGACATACAACCATTCTACCAAAAGATTGTGGTATATTTTGAACAGAGGCGCAATATGAACGAACGTATTCTGATCATAGAAGACGATCCAGCCATTTTGAAGGTGCTCCAGCGCGGGCTGACCTATGAAGGTTACCTGGTGGACATTGCCACCGACGGCCGCACCGGCCTGAACCTGGCACACGACCATCATCCTGACATGGTCATCCTGGATTGGATGTTGCCCGGTATGGACGGGCTGGAGGTTTGCCGCCGCCTGCGCATGGGGGGCAGCCTGCCTATTTTAATGCTGACTGCCAAGGAGACCGTTCAGGATCGCGTGCAGGGGCTCGACGCAGGCGCAGACGATTACCTGGTCAAACCGTTCAATCTCGAGGAATTGCTTGCCCGCATGCGCGCCCTTCTGCGCCGCACCCAGACCGAGCGCAACCAGGTCTACCAGTTTGTCGATTTGACCATGGATAGTGTTTCCCGCCAGGTGACGCGCGGCAAACGTCTCATTCCGCTGACAGCCAAAGAGTACGAACTGCTTGAGCTGTTCCTGCGCCACCCTCGCCAGGTGCTGACACGTGAAGTGATCTTCGACCGCGTCTGGGGCTACGATTTCGGTGGCGAGAGTAACGTGCTTGAAGTCTACATCCGCTATTTGCGACAAAAACTGGAATCAGAAAACGAGATGCGTTTGATCCATACCGTGCGCAGTGTGGGCTATGTCCTGCGCGAGAACCCGTAATGTCCCTGCGTTTACGCCTGACAATCTTATATTCAGCACTGATCGGGGGAATTTTGCTGGTTTTCGGAATCCTGCTCTATTCCCTGGTCAATGTTCTGCTGGTCAGCCAGGTGGACACGACCTTGTACCAGACCGCCAATGATTTGCTGCAAGGCTGGAGGGTTGGACCGGCAGGTGAACTAAGCCAGGAAACCCTTCCCAAGCTCAACCTGACTTCATTTGTTTATTTTCAGATCTGGGACAACAATGGGCGGCTGCATTCGTCCTCACCCGGTCTTGGTATGATCAGCCAGCCGTTCGACCCTGTAGGCTACCAGTTAAAACGTACCGTGTACCGTGATGCACTGATTCAGAATTTCCCCTTGCGCGTCTTGAATGTGCCTCTGGAAGCAGGGGGGCGTACAATAGGGACTCTGCAAGTGGCAGCCAGTATGACCATGGTGGATACCACCCGTCATTCTCTTGTGCAGACGACCATTATCATTGCGTTGGTTGCCATCCTTTTATCCGCGGCGCTTTCCTGGTTCTTTATCGGTCAGGCGCTCTCGCCGCTGGTTAAGATCACCGAGAGTGCCCTGCACCTCTCTGACGCTGAAGACCTCTCCCAACGCCTGCCTCTGCGCGGTGCTGAGAACGATGAAATAAGCCGTCTGGTGAACGCCTTTAATGCTACTCTGGGGCGGTTGGAAAAACTCTTCACCTCCCAGCAGCGCTTCCTGGCTGACGTTAGTCACGAACTGCGCACCCCGTTAACCGTCATCAAGGGTAACGCGGACCTGATGCGCCGGATGAAACACGTGGACGTGGAATCCCTGGATAGCATTGAAGACGAGGCTGACCGCCTTACGCGTCTTGTTGGAGACTTGTTGCTCGAGGCACAGGCCGAATCAGGGAAACTGCCTTTACATTTTGCTCCGGTCGAGTTGGATACGCTCCTGCTTGAAGTTTTCAAAGAAATGCGCATTCTGGCACGTGAGCGCATTCAGATCAAACTCCCCGAGATTGACCAGATTGTGATCAATGGTGACCGGGACCGCTTGAAACAGGTTCTGATCAACCTGATCGCCAACGCCATTAAATACACCCCGCAAGGCGGCGAGGTGTTCCTTAGTTTGGGAAAAGTCGGTGATAACGCCCGGTTGATTGTGCGTGATACCGGTCTTGGTATCCCTGCGGAAGATATGCCCCACATCTTCGAACGCTTCTATCGCGCCGAAAAGTCCCGCTCACGCTCTAAAATTGGCGGGTTTGGGTTGGGGCTCCCGATCGCCTATTGGATTGTCACGCATCACGGGGGACAGATCGAAGTTGATTCTGTGGAGGGCAAGGGCACCACGTTTTGCATTTACCTGCCATTACCGCAGACTTCGGAAGCTACCCCTAAGGATTAATACCCAATCGTTTGGCCGCCTGCCGGCACAAATATACCCCGCTTGCCGTCAGCCATTCCTGCAGGCGTGGGCTTTCACTTGCTCCACTGGAAG
This sequence comes from uncultured Anaerolineales bacterium, assembly GCA_903884265.1. Taxonomy (GTDB): domain Bacteria; phylum Chloroflexota; class Anaerolineae; order Anaerolineales; family Villigracilaceae; genus UBA877. Next base: position 12,521 of record CAISEG010000062.1, read on the forward strand.
CCTCAGCGTAAATGCCGCTTCCCCAGTAAGCATATCGCTGGGTCTCCGCCGACCAGTCTGACTCAGACATTCCGATCACGCCAATCCCGCCGTTGTAACCAGCCAATGCCAGGCGCTGGTCGCCCTGCGCTGTTTCCAGTGAGCGACTGAGATAATCCAGTCCACGCAATGCGTTTGTATCGGGGGCGTAGGGGTCATCGCTGGCAGTGAAATGATAAGGCATCACCTGGAAAAGCCCCATTGCCCCGGCTCGCGAAAGCGCCCGCGGGTCCCCGCAGGACTCGATCTGCATCACTGTCGCGACCAGGTTCGGGTCCAGCCCTGCCGCGGCAGCCCAAACCTGGATCCTACCAGCCCAGTATTGCACTTCAGGCGTGAAAACGGATGAGAGCGTGGCACTGGTCTGAATATCCGCTCTTTGTCCCGTACTTCCGGCTGGTGTAGGAGAAAGCGTCGAGCCGAGCGCAAAAAAAGTCAGAAGCACGCCAATACCTACCACCGCCAACGGTGGGAGCAGGTAACCAGACAGATAACCGCCTCCTGAGGAGGCGGCTGTCTGTGAGCAAATAGGATCAGAGTATGGGGAAGCCATGGTCCGGATTCAAAGGACTAGGAATTACGCGGGGTATCGATATACTCTGCCTCGCGTGCAGGCTTGCTTTGCATCGACAGGTTATGATAAGTAGGTTCAGGCCGGGCGTAGCTCGATTCGGAGCGTGCCAGCTTGCTCGCCGACCGGAAGGAAGAGACTGTGGATGGTCGCGGGCGGGAGCTCAGCGCACTGGCGGGCTGAAGTACCGGCAGGCGCTGGGAGGAATTGCGGGTTTCAGCCTGGCTGAACAGTTTCTCCCCTTTGACTGAGAAAGTCCCAATGATCAGGACGCGGATCAGCAGGACCATGATGGCGACGAAGACCGGAACCACCTTGGTCAGTACGGTGGCGCTGATGACTTCGCTGCTCAGGGTGCTGTGACTGGCGATGGCCACCGCCACACCCCACCAGGTGAGGGTCGCGTTCATTGCCGCGGCCAGGAGCCAGGCCCCGAACAGGTACCATACTTCTGCAGGCTCGTCGCGTCCCTGCTCCGGGGTAAATAAACGGGCGATACCGGCGAAGTCAATGCCGCAGAAAGCCAGGGCAAGGATCGTTGCCCAGCGGATGCCGGCAAATTTCAGATCACCCAAGACATCATTTAGAGCGAACTGGGTGGTGCTGTAGTTGAACATCTCGAAAGCCAGTAGCGCGCCAATGATGATGACGCCCCAGGCCAGCCCGCGTCGGACGGTAAGACCTTTGAACATTGAGGCGATGCCCCGGGTGTTTCGGATACTTGTGTTCATGACGACCTCCTTTGTCGCAATAGAACGTTTGTGCTAGTCAGATCTTGCACATTATAGAACGCGTGTTCTATTTTGTCAAGGGTTAGTTTCGAGAATAAAATTGGATTATCATATTTCTTTTCGGCTCTTGAGCCTGGAGCCGTCTATGGAGGCATCCCCTCTCCGACAGCGACATAAAAACTCAAGCAGCAGATCCACTTCCATAACCACTGCTTTGATTTATTTCACAGTCCTTCAGAATGGTCAAACCAATGGATCCATTAATTAAGGATGGCTCCGTTTCCTCCAGGGGAACGGAGCCATCTTCGGTTTTCCGATAACTTCTGATTCTGCCTGGCTGCTCAAATGGAACAGTCTCGAACAGGCTTTTCATCCGTTCTGTCTAATAGGGGGGGATTGCCGGGTTCAACTTCGAAATACCCACAGAAGATAGATATCCGGGTGCATTGCAAGCTCCCCCGCTTTGAATATCCGTCTGGATATTGAGTACACCCCCATTGTCGATCAGGGTCATCCGGATCACCGCGCCCCCGGAAACGGGGTCCCCGCACCAGTTTGACCAGCTCAGGTTGAGCCAGGCTGTCCAACCCGGCCATAACCCTATTTTCGCGGTAGTCGATTCCCGTGCCTGTTCTGTCGCCGCGGCCGCAGCCTCCGCGGGACCCATCTCGAAATAATGATAATCCACATCCAACGGATGGCCTTGCTGATCCATGAGGACGACCTGGGGCCATGCCTGTAAAAAGCACGCGGTGTTGCTGATATTCGTTAAACCGGCACCGAGCAGGATCTGTTGGGAGGCGGCGTTCGACCCGAAGGAGATCTTCAAATCAGCCAGGCGGCAGGTGGGTGAGTCAGGCGGAATGGTGGGAATGGGCGTCTCGCTCGGCTGGGCGGTCATGCTGGCAGCCATGGCGGTTCCGAGGGCATATTTGTTCCCCATAATTGCCGTGATCGTGGCGTCATTTGCCGGATAACCACTGGTTTGCGTTTCAGCTTCGGCAGTAATTGCAAAAAGCTTGGTTTGATTGAACGCCAATTCAGTGGGTGTCTTCGTCGTGGAAACCGGTGAGGCTGCACAGGCAGCCAGGAACCAAGGTAAAATAAAGAACAGGATGCGTTTCACTCGAGCCTCTGACCAATTGTACGCTTATCTCTCCCGTAATTACAGGTGGCCGATATGGACGAAAAAAACCTCCAACAGCATTACGAAGAACTCAAACAGCAGATCCACTTCCACAACCACCGCTATCATGTGCTGGACGCCCCGCTCATCAGCGACCTCGAGTATGACAAACTGGTCATCGAACTGCGCCAGATCGAGGCCGGTCACCCGGATTGGGTCACGCCTGATTCGCCAACCCAGCGCGCCGGAGCTGAGGTTTCGGAAAAATTCGAGAAAGTGCGCCACCCGCGTCCGATCCTGTCGCTGGCAAATGCCTTCGGGGCAGAGGATGCGCGCGCCTGGTACGAGCGTGTTCGCAAACTGGATGACCGGGTGGAAAAAGCCAGCTTCGTCGTCGAGCCCAAGATCGACGGGTTGAGTGTGGTCCTGCACTACCGGGATGGCGTTTTCGCCCAGGGTGCCACGCGCGGTGACGGGGAGATCGGTGAAGACATCACCGCCAACCTGCGGACGGTGAAAGCGATCCCATTGAAGATTCCCCTCATCCCTAACCCCCCTCCCGTTGGGAGAGGGGAAGAAATCCGGGTTCCTGTGTACCTGGTCGTGCGTGGCGAGATCTTCATCCCCGTAAAAGATTTCGAGAAACTGAATGAGCGGCTTGAAGAAAATGGCGAGAAAACTTACTTGAACCCGCGCAACACCGCCGCCGGGTCCCTGCGCCAATTGGACCCGTCCATCACCGCCGCCCGTCCGCTGACACTGCTGGTCTACCAGGTGGTCTATTCCGAAGGCGGGGAGGTTCCGGCCAGCCAGTGGGAATTGCTGCAATGGCTCAAGAGGCTCGGCTTCCCGGTCACAGACGTGGCGCAGCGGTTTGAGAATATCGAATCGGCCATCGCCTTCACCGTAAGCTGGGATAAACGCCGTGACGAACTGTCCTACGAGGCTGACGGCATGGTCATCAAAATCGACGACCTGGATCTGGCTGGTGAGCTGGGTTTTGTCGGCAAGGACCCGCGCGGGGCAATCGCTTTCAAATTCCCGGCCCGTGAAGTCACCACGAAGCTGCTGGGGATCGAGGTCGAGGTCGGCCGCACCGGCGTGCTGACGCCCAAGGCTGTCTTGGAAGCGGTGGAAATTAACGGCGTCATTGTCAAGAATGCCACCCTGCACAACTTCGACTACATCGCTGAAAAAGACATCCGCCCCGGCGACCGGGTGCTGGTCAAACGCGCCGGCGAGGTCATCCCGTACGTCATTGGGCCGGTCGTGGACTTGCGCACCGGGCTCGAAAAGCCCTTTACACCCCCACTTACCTGTCCCGCCTGTGGGCAGCCTGTGGAGCATTTCGAGGGCGAGGTGGCCTGCTACTGTGTCAATGCCGCCTGCCCTGCCCAACTGGTGCGCAACGTGGAGCACTTCGTCTCACGCGGCTCGATGGACATTACCGGGCTTGGCATCAAGATCGTCGAAAAGTTGATCGAGGCCGGCCTGGTCAAAGACGTGGCCGATATTTACACCCTGAAACGGGAAGATATTCTCGAGGCGGTCACCAAGAAAGACCGCAAGACCGGGAAGGAACCGCCCGGCAAAATTGCGGACAATCTGCTCGCTGCGATCGACACATCCAGGGGACAGCCCCTAAACCGGGTTATCACGGCCCTGGGCATCCATGGCGTCGGCGAAGTTTCGGCGGCGGACTTGTCCCGTGCCTTCCCCTCTCTGGACCTGCTGAGGGCGGCGTCCGCGGACCAGTTGCAGAAGGTGGACGGGGTCGGCCCGAACATTGCCGAGGCCATCGTGGACTGGTTCAGCCGTGAGCGCAATCAGAAGGTGTTGGAAAAATTGGAAGCCGCCGGAGTCTGGCCTGTAGGGGCAGCGCATACGTCGCCCGAGAGAGAAGGCCTGTTATCCGGAATGACTTTTGTGGTCACTGGTACGCTGCCAACCTTCTCTCGCGAGGGTGTCAAGGAATTCATCGAATCCCACGGTGGCAAGGTGATAGACTCGGTCAGCAAGAAGACCAGTTACCTGGTTCTGGGTGAGGCGCCCGGGTCAAAATACCAGAAGGCACAGGAGTTGGGGGTAAAGGTGATCGGGGAAGAAGAATTAAAAAAACTGGGCCTTGAATAATACGTCTCGCATTCTCATTTTATTCTTGAGTCACATACTATGATGCTTGTTATGGTCTGATAATTACCGGTTCATCCAAAAGGAGATTGCCATGTCCAAACTCATCAAGCAAACCGTCGCCTTCAAAGCCTCCCCGCACGAGGTCTACGAGGCGCTGATGGACTCAAAGAAACACGCCGCCTTCACCGGTGGCAAGGCCAGCATGAGTCGCGCCGTAGGCGGGAAATTTACCGCCTACGACAATTACATCGCTGGGAAAAATGTCGAGCTGGTGCCCGACAAAAAGATTGTCCAGGATTGGCGTGCCGTGGACTGGCCGGAAGGCTATTTCTCGCGCGTCACGTTCAAGTTCACCGCCGTCCCGGAAGGCACCCGCCTCGATTTCACCCACGCGCATGTCCCCACAGGCACCGAAAAGGAGTTCACCCAGGGCTGGATCGAAAATTACTGGGAGCCAATGAAGGCTTTTCTGGAGAAGTAACCAGGGTTTTTATGAACAAATTATTTTTACGAATCTTCATGGCGCTGAACACCTTCGCCATCCATGCCAGCCGGGGGCGCCTCGGCAGCCAGCTCGGCACGCAGACCATCTTGCTGCTGCACAGCGCCGGGCACAAATCCGGTAAGCACCATGTCACCCCTATCGCCTATTTCTATACAGATGGCTTCTATTTCCTGATCGGGTCCAACTGGGGCAAGGATCACAATGCTGGATGGTACCATAACCTGTTGGAACAGCCACGCACCCGGATCGAAGTACGGGGGAAGACCATCCAGGTCGAAGCTCGCCCGGCAGAAGGTGAGGAGTACGACCGCCTGTGGAAATACGCTATCGAACACCATCCGCCCTATCTGCATTACAAGGAAATGACAAAGCGGCATATCCCGATTGTCATCCTGAAACCGGTAGCCTGAACCGACCCTGCGGTTGTCTGTGCTATACTTACGCAGATTTTTTTGGACAAGGAGCCCCCATGGACATCCACACCACCGATGACGCCGTCACCCGCCGGATTGGTTTCTTCACCGAGCGCGTGATGAAAATGCGCCAGAATGATCTCTATTTTTACAACCAGCCGATCGAGGAGATCAAAGGCGGTTCGCGGGTCGTCGTCCGGGGTCGTGAGATGGGGATGTACGCCTCGTATAGTTATTTGGGCCTTATCGGTCATCCGCGCATCAACGCGGCTGCCAAGGCTGCCATAGATAAATTCGGCACGGGCACCAACGGCGTCCGCCTGCTGGCTGGCACCCTGACGATCCACACCGAGCTCGAAGAGACCATCGCCGCCTTCAAACACGCCGAAGAGGCCATTACCTACTCCTCCGGTTATGTCACCAACCTGACCGTGCTCTCCACCCTGATGGGCCGTGGCGACTATGTCATCTCCGACAAACTTAACCACGCCTCCATCGTGGACGGTTGTCTCATGTCGGGTGCGGAATTCCGCCGCTTCAAGCACAACGATATGGCTGAGCTGGAACGCCGCCTCCAGCAGGCACCCAATGACGTGGCAAAACTTGTGGTGGCGGATGCCGTTTTCAGCATGGATGGCGACGTGCTCGACCTGCCGAAGACGGTCGAACTCTGTAAAAAGTACAACGCCTGGCTGATGATCGACGAAGCTCACTCGGTGGGCGTGCTGGGCAAGACCGGGCGCGGCATCGAGGAGCACTTCGGCCTGGGTGACGTGGTGGATATCAAGATGGGCACGCTCAGCAAGACCATCCCATCGGTGGGCGGATACGTGGCCGGCAGGAAGGAACTTATCCAGTACCTGCGCCATGCCAGCCGGGCTTTCATTTTCTCCGCCGCCCTGCCTCCGGCGCAGGCCGCTGCCGCCAATGAAGCCTTCAAGGTCATCCTGGATGAGCCCTGGCGCATCGAAAAAGTCACAGCCAATGGGCAGCAATTCATCAACGGCCTGAAGGGTGCCGGTTTCGATACCTTGCAGACCACCACCGCCATCGTGCCGGTGCTGTGTGGTTCCGACGAGCGCGCCTACAAGCTGACCCAGATCTGCCAGCACCGGGACCTGTTCGTCCTGCCGGTTGTCTCTCCGGCCGTACCGGAGGGCCTGGCCCGCCTGCGCGCCACCGTCACTGCCGCCCATGAGCCGAAAGAGATCGACTACGCCCTGGGTATCATTGCAGCTGCCGGGCGCGAGATCGGGATCATTCAATAACCAGTAAGAGTGGTCAACTAGCTGTCTGCCCTTTTTATTATCAAGAGAGATACCCTGAATATGACAAGGCGCGACTGGTATTGCGAGGATGTTCTTTCAGGAAAACTCGAAGTGAGAAAAGTATGGGAGGATGATCTCGTATTGGCTTTTCACCACCCACAGCCTAAATCCGAGATCCACGTAGTTGTCATCCCCAAGAAGCACATTAGCTCCATCCTGGATCCGTCCGCCCTTGATGGTGGTCTGCTCACTTCGATGGTCCGGGCCATCCAGGAAGTTGCTAGGAGTCTCGAACTCGACCAGGCAGGTTTCTATGTACAGACATACGCGGCGGCGCCAGGTGTTACCCCGCATATGCACTGGCATATCCATGGGCCTGGAATACCGTGAAAGACCTTTCAACTCCCATGCAAACATATCCGATTCTCGTGCTCAAACCCGGACGCGAAAAATCACTCCTGCGCCGCCACCCGTGGATCTTCTCCGGCGCCATTGCCCGCCTGGACGGAAGCCCTGCCTCCGGCGAGACAGTGGACCTGCTGGCTGCGGATGGACAGTTCCTGGCCCGCGCAGCCTACAGCCCGATTTCGCAGATCCGTGCGCGTGTCTGGACTTTTGACCCGTCCGAACCTGTCGATGCGGATTTCTTCCGGCATCGGATTAAAACCGCCATTGCTTCCCGTGACACCTGGCAGGGTTCCCGTAGTTCGGACGCCTTCCGCCTTATTCACGCCGAATCCGACGGCCTGCCCGGTCTGATCGTGGATCGTTACGCCGACACTCTCGTTCTCCAATCCCTGACCGCTGGTTCCGAATATTGGAAAGAGACCATCGCCGATTTGCTGCTCGAACTGACCGGCCTGGCAACCATTTATGAGCGCTCCGACGCGGACGTGCGTGAGTTGGAAGGCTTACCGCCGAAAACCGGTCCCCTGCGCGGGACTATTCCCCAATCCCCAATTACCATCACTGAAAACGGATTGAAATTCCACGTCAACCTGGAAACCGGCCATAAAACTGGCTTCTACCTCGACCAGCGCTTCAACCGTCAACGTCTGCGCGGGTTGGCCGAAGACTGTGACGTGCTGGACTGTTTCTGCTATACCGGTGGGTTCACGCTTAACGCCTTGGCAGGCGGAGCCAGGTCGGTGCTTTCTGTAGATGCCTCGGCAGATGCCCTGGCATTGTGCCGCGAAAATGTCGCCCTCAATGCCCTCCCCGCTGACCGTCACACCACCCTGGAAGGCGACGTCTTCCAACTCCTGCGCAAATTCAGGGATGAAGCCCGGTCCTTTGATTTGATCATCCTCGACCCGCCCAAGTTCGCCCCCACCGCCGCCCAGGCTGAGAAAGCCGCCCGCGGCTACAAGGACATCAACCTGCTGGCCTTCAAACTCCTGCGCCCCGGCGGGATCCTGCTTACATTTTCATGTTCGGGTGGGATCGACGCCGACCTGTTCCAAAAGATCATCGCTTCCGCCGCCCTGGATGCTGGCGTGGAGGCGCAGATCTTCGAGCACTTATCGCAGGCTCCGGACCACCCCGTGGCACTGAACTTCCCCGAGGGGACCTATTTGAAAGGTTTGGGTTGCATTAAAACGTAGAGGTGTTGCATGTTGCACCCAGGGCGACCCGGCAGGTCGCCCGTTTTTTTACAACATTTCCGCCTCCATGCGATAATCTTGCATGCGGCCTTTGGAATTCCGCTCTCGATTTTAAATGAATGGGCTGCGAAGAAATAAAAAAAGGACGGATTTTCATCCGTCCCTTCAAGAAAGGTCTACCAAAAACCGTTGATATAATCCTGGATATCCGGCGGGGGCTGAACACCGGTTTCGATGGTGACGTTGTCTGTAAAAAACGGCCTTTTCGTACCATCTTCAAGGGTCACTGTCCGTTCCAGCCTTAGCAGCAATCCGGTCTCCGTGTCAAAAGAAGCAATGCTCCCAGCAGCGTTAAATGGCTGGGTATAGTCTTCGGTCGTGCGTGGCGAGGCAAGCTTTTCATCCAAAGTAAATATAGTGGCGGTCTTCCCATTAACCTCCCCCGTTGTCACCACCGGATGCCCGCTCCTGGAGATAAAAGAATCCATCTCATCCGCGAACTGATAGTCGAGGGATAAAGTATATGGATTCAGGGGATTGGAGACGTTGGTTGTCAGGTTGTAAAGAAGATTATTCAAGAACACCGTCACTTCGATCGTCTTTCCATCCTGTGAGCTCATGATCCATACGTACTGGTAGACAAGTTTTGAGTCATTGATGTGATACCAGATATCAACGGTCTGGACCAGGGGAACCACCTGTCCGGTTGACAAGGTTCCCCGGTCGGCTTTGTCGGTGTCATAGCCGATCTGTTCGGTGACGTGCACCCAACCGGGCTGATTGACCAAAACTTTTGCTTTGTTGTTCAGCCCTTGCAGCAGTTTCGTGGCATTGCTGTCAGCAGATGACCCGCCGCAAGCCGAAAGAAGGCCTGTCAATATGGATGTAACCAGTAAGAACACTAAAATTTTCCTAAACATTTCAACTCCTGGAGTTTGTGATTTTCAGCTGGATAACTGCCGGACGTGCGGGATTAATCCTCGCCCAGTGACAAAATGGAGCGCAGCAAACCTGCCAGCATCACGCCCAGTTGCACGCCTTTGGCTGGGGTGATCGCCAGCGGCTGGCCTTTTTGTTCGGCCCGTTTGGTCAGCAGGAAGGCCGCGCCCACACCCACCAGTGCGCCGACCAACCCGCCGATGAGCATTGTCCTGAGTTGCCAGGAGTTATCCGGCAGGGGTGACTCGATAATAACGGTTTCTTCCATGGATTAGATCCTTTCGTATGGGATGGGCAGGGTTTTTCCGTACCCGGGGTTACTTCAGTTTAAAAATGGATTTGATCACCGCCCCAGCCTGTCGGAACCAGACAATGGGCTTTGCCGCCCCGTTCGCTGCCTGACGCGTCCCTGTGGAAATCCGGGTAAAAATTCCCTGGGCTTTACCCGTGTAGCGCGGCAAGAGCTGAAGCAGTTTGGCCATCCCATAGATGATGGTGATCACAAAAACCAGGATTGCCAGGGCAAAGAAGAGCATAGGAGCGAGCAGCCAGATCACCGAAACATCGGCCAGGACCCTGCTCCCCGGGGTTTTTCCGGTAACCGCCAGTACCGCCCCTGCAACGATCAGCCCTGCCATTACCAGGAATGGCACTAGGATCTGCCAGGCAAATTGTCGCTGATGGGCGCGCATGCTCGCATGGGTCGGGCGGTCAACAGAACGCTTGTTTTCCATGCGGTGATTCTAGCACAAAAAGAAACCCTGGCAGGTCTGCTTAACCCTGCCAGGGTTGATTGAAAACGGAGTATTTTACTTTCGGCCCATGGCATCCACGGCAGCAATGGCAGCCACCTGGACGATGGCATCCACCTCATCACCGGTTTGCAAGACATGGATCGGGGCCCCCACACCAACCAGCACCGGACCGATTGCCTTGGCATTGCCCAGGCGGGCCAGCAATTTGTAGGCAATGTTAGCCGACTCGAGCGAGGGGAAGACCAGCACGTTGGCATTCTTGACCGCGCTGAACGGGTAACGCTGCTCGACGATCTCAGCCACCACCGCTGTATCCGCCTGCATTTCACCGTCCACCTGCATTCCAGGTTCCCGGGCCTTGACGATTGCCACAGCCTTGCTGACCTTTTGAGCCAGCGGGTGATCAGTGGAACCGAAGTTGGAGAAGGACAGGAAAGCCACGCGCGGCTCAATCTCGATCTGCCTGGCAAAACCGGCCGCCAGGCAGGCGATCTCTGCCAGTTCCTCAGCGGTTGGATCGACGTTGACAGTGGTGTCCGTGAACAGGAAGACGCGCTCTTCCACGATCATAATGTATACGCCGATGACCAGCGCCGCCCCTGGGCGGGTGTGATGGACCTGCAGGGCCGGGCGGATGACATCCGGGTATTCGGAGGTCAGGCCGGATACAAAGGCATCCGCATCCCCCATTTTAACCATCAGCGGTCCAAGTACGTTCGGTTCGCGCACTCGCTTCTGGGCCTTGGCCAGGGTCATACCCTTTCGGCCGCGCAGTTCATAGTAGGTTTTAACATATTCGTCGAACTTGGCAAATTGGTTCGGATCCAGGATCTGGCAGTCGAGTTTGACAGCCAGGTCGGCGGCTTTTTTCTTAATGACCTCCGGGCGGCCAATGAGGATCGGGATGGCGATCTTTTCCTCCAATACCTGGGCTGCCGCGCGGATGATCTTGAGCTCTTCGCCCTCCGCAAAAACGACGCGCTTCTTCGGTTGGGCCGATTTGGCTTTGTTCATGAAGAAGTAGCGTACACGCGCTCCCTTGCCTTGCCGGAAGGCCAGTTGTTCGCGGTACTCATCCAGGTCGATCGGCTTGCGGGCTACACCGGTTTCCATGGCGGCCTTGGCCACTGCCGGGGATTCCCATAACAGCACGCGCGGGTCGAGCGGCTTGGGGATGATGTATTCCCGGCCAAATTTAAGGCTTTCAACCCCATAAGCGCGCAGGACCGAATCAGGGACATCTTCGCGGGTCAGGTTATATAACGACTGCGAAGCGGCAAACTTCATCTCTTCGTTGATGGCCCGGGCTCGCACATCCAGTGCCCCGCGGAAGATGAACGGGAAGCCGAGCACGTTGTTGACCTGGTTCGGGTAGTCCGAACGGCCGGTAGCAACGATGGCGTCTGGGCGTGCTTCTTTTGCCAGTTCGTACTTGATTTCAGGGTCCGGATTCGCCATGGCGCAGATGAATGGGTTCTCGGCCATCGACTTGACCATCTCAGGGGTCAGTACATTGGCTATTGAGAGACCCAGGAAAACATCTGCCCCTCGCACCGCATCTGCTAGGGTGCGGCAATCCGTATCCACAACAAAGCGCTCTTTATACTTATTCATCCCTTCAGTACGGCCTTTGTAAATGACGCCCCGGCTGTCGAGCATCATAATATTTGATCGTTGGATCCCCCAGCGAATGGCCAATTCAGCACAGGAAACCGCCGATGCGCCTGCGCCGGAGATGACCATTCGTACGTCTTGGTGCTTCTTGCCGACAATTTCCAGCACATTTGCCAGGGCAGCCGATGAAATGATGGCTGTACCGTGTTGGTCATCGTGAAAGACCGGAATATCGAGCATTCCTTTGAGCGTCTCTTCGATGTAGAAACATTCCGGAGCCTTGATGTCTTCCAGGTTGATGCCGCCAAAAGTGGGGGCGATGCAGCGCGCCACGTTGATGACTTCATCCGGGTCGTGGCTGTCCACTTCGATGTCAAACACATCTATGTCAGCAAATTTCTTGAAAAGCACGCCCTTTCCTTCCATGACTGGCTTGCCGGCCAATGCGCCGCGGTCGCCCAGGCCGAGGATGGCTGTACCGTTGGAAAGGACAGCCACAAGGTTGCCTTTTGAGGTGTACTCATAAGCCGCTTCCGGATCCTTCTCGATATCCAGCACCGGCACGGCCACACCCGGCGTATAGGCCAAACCCAGGTCACGCTGGGTATCCATGGGTTTGGTCGGCACGACGGCGATCTTGCCAGGTTTCCCATTCAGATGATGGTAATCACGGGCATCTTGATCAGTGATTTTTGCCATGTAGGACCTCCATTTGGTTTTTATTACTTGATCGTAAGTTTATTATCGCATAATTGATAGATAGGTTGTTAGTTCCTTTTGTCACGAAAAAATCAAACGCCTTACCCGTTTCCGGGTGAATTCTTTGTGATTATGTGAGAATCCGACAAGCGAACCGGGATTTTATAATGTATAATAGTGTTGTCTGGATATTGGACGCACCGCTTTAGTATTCAACGTGCTTGGCGGCCACGGCTTGAAACAGACCTCTTGGAAAATCCCGGGTATGCCCCTTGACCCGTAACATGGGCATCTTTTATGGGAAGTCTGAACAAAACGAACATGCGGAACAGGACCGGATAGATTTTCTGAAAGACTAAAGACCCCCCTCTCGACCGCATCCGGTATCTGACCCGTTACCGGTTCCCGATAAAACCATCTATGTCTTTGCCCGGGGTGGGGTGCAGATAGATGGATACCCAGGAGATTTTTCCACAGCCGTGACCCCTGATACAGGCGGTTTGCGGCTGTGAATATTTAAGCCTCACCCCTGCTCCCTCGGGCAGGTGGAAATAAAGTTTCATGAGTAAAATTACGGCGATCGAACCTCAGCAAAAGAACCCCCAGCGGGTGAACATTCATCTGGATGGGGAGTTCGCCTTCGGCCTGGCCCGGATCACTGCTGGCTGGTTGAAGGTGGGTCAGGAACTGGGCGAAGAGAAGGTTGCCGCTCTACAGGCCGAAGACGCAAATGAAACGGCCTACCAGAAAGCCCTGCATTTCCTGAGTTACCGTCCGCGCTCTTCGGCGGAAGTACGCCAGAACCTTACGAAACGTGGCACCCCCGAAGCTCTTGTTGCAGAGACGGTGGATCGCCTTCAGCGCGCCGGGCTGGTCAATGACCAGGAATTTGCCCGGGCCTGGGTCGAGAACCGCAACACCTTCCAACCTCGCAGCAAATCCGCGTTGCGGATGGAATTGCGGCGCAAAGGTCTTAGCGACGAGATCGTCCAGGTTGTGCTGGACGAAGAGGTGGACGAGGAAGCCCTGGCCTTCGCGGCCGCCCGCAAATATGCGCGGCGCTTGGCGGGTCTGGAATGGCTCGAGTTCCGCCAGAAGTTAAGCGGATTCCTAGCCCGCCGCGGCTTCTCGTACACCACCCTGTCCCCGGTCGTCTCTGAAGTCTGGAAAGAAACCCGGACGGCGGATGACGGGGGAACTCTTAATGACAAGGATTGAACATGGACCCTATTATTGCAATTGTAATTGCCGCCCTGACCCTGCTCCTGGGTCTGGCCATCGGCTTTTTCATCAGCCGGGCTCAAACTGAAAAAGCCCAGCATGGCGCACGTGACAAGGCGGAAAAATTCCTGCAGGAGACGCGCGAACAGGCACGTACCATTGAATTGCAGGCTCGCGATAATGCCCTCAAGATCTCCCAGGCTGCCGAAGGCGAGATCACCCGTCTGCGCACCGAATTGAATAAGGAAGACGAGCGCCTGCAAAAACGCCGCGCAGAACTCGACGGCCGGGTGGAAAAACTGGAACAACGCGAACAGACGGTGAATAAGCACCAGAGCGCTGTGGACCGCCGTGCCAACGAGGTCGAAAAGTTACACGAACAGGAGATGGTGGAACTCCAGCGCGTGGCCCAGATGAATGTTGACGAAGCCCGCACCATCCTGTTGGCTGAGGTGGAGAAGGACGCCCGCAATGATATGGCGCGCATCATCCGTCAGATCGAAGCGGAAGCACGCGAAGAGGGCGACAAGCGCGCCCGCAAACTCATTGCCGATTCCATCCAGCGCGTTGCCACGGATCAAGTGGCAGAATTTACCACCTCGCTTGTACCCCTGCCCAACGAGGAAATGAAGGGTCGCATCGTGGGCCGCAACGGGCGCAATATTCGCGCCTTCGAGCAGGCTGCCGGAGTGGACGTGATCGTCGATGATACTCCCGAGGCCGTGACCATCTCCTGCTTCGAGCCGGTGCGTCGTGAAGTAGCTCGTCGCGCCTTGGCGCGTCTGATCTTGGATGGCCGCATCCACCCGGCGCATATCGAAAAAGTTTTGGAAGAAGAGCAGAAGGCCGTGGACAAGGTCATCGTGGAAGCCGGCGAACAGGCTGCCTTTGATGCTGGCGTCACCGGTCTTCATCCGGAAGTGCTGCGCATGATGGGCCGGCTCAAGTTCCGCACCTCCTACGGGCAGAACCAGCTGGCTCACGCCGTGGAAGTGGCAAAACTTTCCGGCATATTGGCAGCCGAATTGGGCGCCAATGAAGATATTTGCCGCCAGGGTGGCTTCCTGCACGACCTGGGCAAAGCCATGGACCACAATCAGGAGGGCACTCATGCCCTGCTGGGCGCAGAGTTTGCCAAACGTTACGGCGTGAATGCCACCGTGGTCAATGCCATTGCCGGTCACCACCATGAAGTTGAGCAGGAAAGTGTGGAAGCCGTCATCACCGAATCGGCTGATGCGATCTCCGGCGCCCGTCCCGGTGCACGTCGTGAGGACCTGGAAGCCTACATCAAACGCATCCGCACGCTGGAAGATATGGCCACCGCCTTCAAAGGCGTCTCGCAGGCCTATGCCATTCAGGCCGGGCGCGAGGTGCGCATCATCGTCCGCCCCGAAGAGATCGACGATCTGGAAGCAGCCCGTCTGGCCCGCGACATTGCCAAGAAGATAGAAGAGACCATGCAGTACCCCGGCCAGATCCGGGTGACGGTCATCCGCGAGACACGTGCAACGGAATACGCGAAATAGCAAAGATGGAATTAATATCAGAGCAGGGCGACCCGGCGGGTCGCCCTGCTCTTTTTTCAGCCCTGTTCTTTTATCAGCCCGTTCTTTTATCAGATGGACACGCCATCTGCTTCATTCCCTTCAGGTTCCAACGAATGGGTTCCCGCACTTCTCCTCCCCCACCCTGGTCTCCGGCCCATGCCCCGAAAGGATGCGCGTTTCGTCTGGCAGCGTAAACACCTGCTTTTGAATGCTCTCCAACAGCTCATCCAAGTCGCCGCCAGGCAGATCCGTCCGGCCGATGCCACCTTTGAAGATCAAATCACCGCTAAAGAGAACATTTTCTTGCGCACAATAGAACATGCAATGGCCCGGCGAGTGTCCTGGTGAATGGCGGACTTGGAACCTGTAACCTCCAACCGAAAGTACCCGGATCGCCGCCAGGTCTACAGATGGGAGCGGGCCAAGGGTGAATTCAAACCCCAGCCCTTTGCCCAAGCCATGGTTCTTCAACAATTCAAGGTCGGCGGAATGAAGTGCCACCGGCAGGTCGGGCCGCTGGAGTGCCTCCACCAGTTCCGCGGCACCGCTGAAATGATCAAAGATATCGTTGTCAAAATCAAAACTAATGATTTAGAAATCATGTTCCGAATGGACCGCGGCTATTTTGATGAAGAAATTATTGAAACGATCGAATCACTGGGATGCAAGTATTTGATCAAGACCAAAGAATATCTAACCCTTGTTTCTCAAGTAACGGATCCATCTAATTTATTCGTGACAGGTGATGAGGGCAGGGAAACGGCTGAGCTTTTTACGAAACAAAACGCATGGGACAAAGATCGAAGATTTATAGTCTCTTGGGTATTGAAACCAGAATAAGAAAGGGTGCAATTATCTCTCATAGACAGCGACGAATACGATTACTTATTCTTTGTAACCAATACTGAACGCCCTTCAGAAAAAGTGTTTATTTCTTACGAAAAGCGTGGCAATGTTGAGAATTACATCAAAGAAGCCAAGTATGATGTGGCGGTAGGGCATCATTCATTGAAATCGTTTTGGGCCAATGAGGCAGTGTTCCAAATGATGATGCTTTTATACAATCTGTTTTTGCTGTTCAAATTCGATTTTCTGGGGATTCAGAATTCAGACAGTAAATCAAGACATTTCGTTTGAAATATGTTTTTCTTGCCGGGAAAATTATTAGATCGGCAAGATATATTGTCATGAAGCTCCCTGCAAAATACCCATATCAAGATATGTATAAATATTGCCTGGCATAATGATCTTTCTGAAATACCCCAAACTGTTATTTCCATTAATCGGGATGGTGAAAACGTTTCAAAATGTTCGGTTCTGAGCAATTGGTTGCGAAAATCATTGTGAAATGGCAAAAACAATGCTAAACTTAAGATGGTTCAGCCAAAGTTTTCGCCCGGTTTGGGCGAAATTAATGGCAAAATGATTTCGACGTGGAATCTCGGTATGATGGATTTTGCTTTTTTCTTTCCCCAATCAAAGCGAGAACCAAATGAATAAAAGGCTTCTTTCCTCATTGTTCTTATGCAGTCTCGTACCTTGGGTCATCGGAAATGGGCTTCTTCCACTCCTGCCGGTATACGCCAGTCAATTAGGTGCCTCACCCGCCTTGGTTGGATACTACCTGTCCATCTCTTATCTGGCTTTAGCGCTGGGATCGCTGGCAGCAGGCTGGTTGTCTGATAAGTACCAGCGTCGCAAAATGATGTTGATCCTATCTGGAGTCATCAATATCCCTCTTATTTGGTTAATGGGACGGGTATCGAATGCATGGCAACTGACCGTATTGACGGCAATTCTTTGGTTTATGGGTGGCCTCGGGTTGACACTGATCATGGTCCTGGCAGGTCTATTCGCTGAAAAAAATGAACGTGGGCGGGTATTCGGTATTCTTGCCCTGACCGGCGCGCTGGGTGCGGTGATCGGAGGATTAACGATTGGTAGTACTGTTGATCGATGGGGCTACCCGACTATGTTTACATCCCTGGCGATATTTTCGGGTCTTTTTCCGTTGATCGGATTGCTCTTGGAAGACAAGCCCGCGCTCCCACCAAGCAGATCGGTAGCGAAGGGAACCCAAACGTCACTTGGAATTGGATTCTATCTTTTACTGGTGGCAAGCATCCTGGCAAACATCGGTTTATTTGTTGGACGCCTGGGTACTTCTTTAGCCATGCACGACCTCAAATTCCTGTCGGCAGCCATAACCAGCACAGCAGCAATTGGGGGTTTAATAGCTCTACCCTTATCACCTCTGGGCGGATGGCTATCGGACCGGTTCAACCGCAAAATCCTCTTGTCGCTTTGTTACTTTGCAGGAATATGTGGTTTGATGGTGTTATCAGTCTCTACGACTCTGTGGCATTTTTGGATTGCGACCTCTTTGTTGTCAATCCTTAGTTATGTGAGCATTGGTATTGGATCAGCTTTAATAACCGATCTTGTTCCCAAAGAGTCGTTGGGGAAAGGGTTGGCAGCCTTTAATACCACAACCTGGATTGGTGGCATCATAGGCTTCGGTGCCTCTGGAATTGCGATCCAGAAATATGGTATGAATCCCACGTTTGCCGCCGGCGCGATCGTCGTTCTGGTGGCAATCGGGATCTTAATTCCTGCCCGTTATAAGCAACCGATTGGTCAGAGTTGATGTGATCATCACTAGTGCATTGTTTTTGACTGCTCTAGACGCAGGTGTCGAAGCCTGCCCGCGGACCGAACTTCTGTTTGCCCCAAGGGGATTAGAATAACCGTTCGGGTCTTGGAAAACTCACAAGAATTGTTGCCACCAAAAGAATCGAAAGACCACAAACCAGCAATGAAAGGCTTGTGGTCTATTTGTAAGCCTGACAGGATTCGAACTGATAGTAACTTCTCATACAGGTTCCTTTACAACCTTCGACATTATGCACAGCACATAGATTTCCTCTATCAGAGCAGGGCGACCCGGCGGGTCGCCCTGCTCTTTTTTCAGCCCTGTTCTTTTATTAGCCCGTTCTTTTATCAGATGGACACGCCATCTGCTTCAGTCCCTTCAGGTTCCAACGAATGGGTTCCCGCACTTCTCCACCCCCACCCAGGTCTCCGGCCCATGCCCCGAAAGGATACGCGTCTCGTCTGGCAGCGTAAACACCTGCTTTTGAATGCTCTCCACCAGCTCATCCAAGTCGCCGCCAGGCAGGTCCGTCCGGCCGATGCCACCTTGGAAGATCAAATCACCGCTAAAGAGAACATTTTCTTGCGCACAATAGAACATGCAATGGCCCGGCGAGTGTCCTGGCGTATGGCGGACTTGGAACCTGTAATCTCCAACCGAAAGTACCCGGATCGCTGCCAGGTCTACAGACGGGAGCGGGCCAAGGGCGAATTCAAACCCCAGCCCCTTGCGCAGGCCATGGTTCTTCAACAATTCAAGGTCGGCGGAGTGAAGTGCCACCGGCAGGTCGGGCCGCTGGAGTGCCTCCACCAGTTCCGCAGCACCGGCGAAATGATCAAAATGGGCGTGGGTATACCAGAGCTGGTCGATCTTCCAGCCGCGCTTCTGCGCTTCAGTCGTGATAACCCGGCCGTCCCAGGCCGGGTCGATCACCGCCGCCTCACCTGAGTTGGGGTCGGCGATCAGGTAACAATTCGTGGAAGCGGGGCCAAGAACCAGGGGGATGATTTCAAGCATGCTCAAAGCTCCAGGAACTGGCCGGCTGGTTCCGATTCTTTTTCCGTCTGGCGTGGTGTAAAGGCAATCGAGATTAAGATCACCACACCGATCAATCCCAGGCTGACCGGGTACACGATGATCGGTTCGCGCGTATATAGGACTCCTGCCAGCAGGGGCGCTAGGGTCATGGCTAGCGAGCTGAAAGTCTCGGCCACGCCGTAGGCAAGCCCCATCTGTGCCGGGTGCACCAGAGGACGCGCTTGTGCGTAAATGAACGAACGGGCCGAGCGGTACCCGCCTAGCAGAAAGTAACCCAGCGCGTACCAGGGTACTCCCATTCCCTTCCATAAAATCAAGCTAAAAAACGCCACCGAGGCCTGTGCCAGCAAAAACCCGGTCCGGGCCGCGAATTGTCCCAGGATTAGGTTTAATGCCGCATTCCCAAAACTGCCCACGGAGCCGAGCAGGCCAATGGATTCCAGCGACAGCCCGCGTTCGTTTTGCAGGAATTTGGGCGTCAGCGGTTGGGGCAGGTACATGACGAACATCGCCACGCAGACGATCCCTACCAATGTCATGAATCGTGTGTTCGTCCATAGCTTCGCTGGCGGGGCGGCAGGGTCGTGTTCGTCGCGCGGTTGGGGACGGATGAAGAGCAGGATGCCTGTTGAGACGATAAAGATGCAGGCGGAGATCATATAAACGAGATGCAGGCCGTACCGTTCTCCGATCCAACCGCCGGAGATCGGTCCGAGCACCGCCCCAAGGTTGAAAGAGGCCGACATCAAGGTCATGGCGCGCACCGGGGAAAGTTTCCCGCGCGCCGCTGTCACGTAAGAGTTCAACGGCGCGGAGACGAATGCGGTCAGCCCATAAAAAAGTACTCCAACAATAAAAACAGGCAGTGTCCGCGCCATCGCCATGATCCAGGTGGCGATTAAGCCGGAAGTCCAGGCGGCAATGACGATCGGTTTTCGTCCCACGCGGTCTGCCAGGTAGCCGGCTGGGATATGCGCCAGCATCATCGCCAGGCCGAAGGCGCTGAAAACCGTGGCAATGGTCATCGTGCTTGCCCCCAGTTGCTGTAAATAGATCGGTTGGAAATAGATGAACATTCCCTCGCCGATCCCCCAGGTGAAGAGGGAAGCAAATAACAGGATTAGGTCAACGCTCATGCAGACGCGACCCGCTCGATGAAATCAGCCGCGGCCTTGAAAACAAATTCCCGCTTTGGTTCTTCGGTGATGACGTGACTGCTGCCTTCTATCCATATCTTTTGCTTGTCGGTCGTGCCGAGAGCCGCGTGGATGGAATCCATACTGCCTTCGAAAATGTAATGATCATCCCGGGAGCAGATCAGGAGTACCGGCGCGGTAACCTGCGCCAGCGATGCGCGCATGATGCCCAGCAGGTCGTTCAGTTCGCCGATGCAGCGCAGCGGGTTTTCAGAGTAGGCCACATGTTGTTTGAAGGCGGCCTTGTCAAACCAGTCGGCCCCCGGCTCGCCTCTCCCCTTGGGCATGTAAGGACGTACACTGGCCAAGAACTTAATGTACTTGAGACGTGGGTCATCCGGTAATTTATAGGGGGTGGATAAAGCCACCACACCCCGCACCGGGAGCCTGCTCGCCATGGTCAGCGACAGTACCCCGCCCATCGACAGACCAAGCAGGAAGATCTGCTCGGTGCAGCTGCGTAGCAAATGATAACCATCCTCCACCGAGAGCAGCCAGTCTGTATAACGCGAGCGGATCATGTCTTCAGGTTTTGTGGCATGTCCCGCCAGGCGTATGCCGCAGACGGTGTAACCCTGGCGGTTCAGGTACTCCCCCAGCCAGCGCATCTCTTTCGGCGCGCCCGTGAATCCATGTGTAAGCAGGCAGCCGATTTTGGCGTTTTCGCCTTTTCCGGGGAAGAAGAACGGTTCTGCAGTGGGAATGATTTGGGACATAAGCGCCTCAGAATAAAGGGTTTGTGACGCGTGTTACATACAGATTATAACCCCGCCTGGCTTGCCCTTAAAATAAAAGCAGCTTGGCCGGAGGCAGGTGTTATTGGGATTCGTGATCGGTCAGAGCTGTTTTCCTGAGACCTCTCATCCAGGCGGGTTGCAGTTTCGCGATCTGCCAATAGACCGGGCATTCTGTGTCGTGTGCGCCGGGCAGGTAACCGGTGGAAAGCAGGAATTCCTTGACGATCTCCCCGCCGGTGAAAACAAAGGTCTTTTTGAACAGTTTCGTCCATTCATCCTGGCTGATGGGGTGATGTACATCCAGCCAACCCCTGAAGGAGCCAAACTCCGCCCGCAGGCCCTGGATGCGACGTGCATTCTCGATCGCCGCGTGCACCTTGAGCCGGTTGCGGATGATGCCTGCATCGGCCAGCAACCGGGCAGTATCTGCATCGACGTATGCCGCCACGCTGTCCACATCGAAACCTTCGTAGGCCCTGCGGAAATTGGCCTGTTTCTTTAAAATGGTGATCCACGACAATCCTGCCTGGTTGATCTCGAGCACCAGGCGCTCAAAGAGAGCCGGGTCATCCGTCAGCGGGAAGCCGTACTCGCGATCGTGGTAATTTTTGTTGAAGGTGTCTTCCGGATGTTCTCGCAGATATTGGCAGTAAGTCATCATGGCCGACCTGTCTTGGTTGTGCGCTCATCGAGAAACTGCTCCAGCTGCGCCAGGGCTTGTGGCATATTCCTGCGCGCAAAGCCCAGCCGGAAATGATTTCCCGGATGGTCGTACATCGTTCCCGGCAGGAGCAGCACGCCCGAACTGGTCACCAGTTGGTGACAGAACTGTCCCACATCCTCGCCAAGCAGGCGCGGAAAAGCGATCGGTCCGGCCTTTGGGCGCACCCACTCAAAATCAGCCGCGCGTGCCGCAAAAAAGGGCTCCAACAGGGACAGGTTATCGCGGATGATCTGCAAATTCCGCCCGGTGACCTGGCTGCGATGCCGCAGGGCCAGTTCGGATAGGTATTCACTGGGGGCACTGCTGCAGATGGTGGTGTAATCCTTGAGCGCGGCCATGCGCTCAAGGACTGAGGCGTTGTGCGTGGCAACCCAGCCGATGCGCAGCCCGGCCAGCCCGTAGGCCTTGGACATGACCCCCAGCGAGACGGCGCTCGGGTTGATGTCACACGCCGAGGGGAGTCGGTCCGCCTGGTCGTATTCCAGCTCGCGATAGACCTCGTCGGAGAAGAGAATGACACCGCGTTCCTGCGCCAGGGTATTGAGTGCTCGGTAATCGGCTTGCGTCATCAGGAAACCGGTCGGGTTATGCGGCGTGTTGACGATTACCGCGCGTGTATTCGGGCGCAGATTGCTTTTGAGTTCGTCCAGGTCGAGCGCCCACCTGTTTTGCAGGCGGGCTTCCCAAAAGGTCACTTCACAGCCAATGCTCCTGGCAATCTCGAATAGCGACTGGTAGCAAGGCCAATGCACGATAATGTGGTCGCCGGGTTGCAGTACAGCCTGCATGAACAGGAAGATGGCTTCTTCCGCTCCGCTGTGGACGAGGACCTGCTCAGGCTGGATGCCGGTATAGATGCGGCTGATCTCCTGCCGCAGCGAGGGCGCACCGGACGATTCGGTGTAACCCAGCCAGTGTCGCCTCAGGCCTTCTTCTGCCTCCGGCTCAAGGGCCAGTAGGTCGGCGACGGACAGCGATTCGCAGTCCGAACTGCACAACAGGTACTTTGCATTGAACTCGTAATGGGCGAAATAACGTTCCAGTTTGAAAGGGGTCAGTTGCATATCTATTCCACATCCTTGGCCCACGAGCCGCTTGGATAGATGAATTTCGGTTCCTGTGGGTCCACTTTTAACGAGATTTCTTTTCCTGTTACCACGTATTCCAGTGCTTCCTCTTCCACCAGCCAAGTTGTCGTCGCAGTGTAGGCTGGCGTGCCGGGCAGGTGAACTTCCATCTCCAGCATAACGCGTACCATTTTGCCCAGACCCGCGGCTCCATGGGTGGAGGTGACGATCCGCGCCCATGCCCAGACGGCGCGTTCACGTCGTGTCTGGGGGGTGTCCTTTGTTTTCTTTTTCCCGGACGTGCGGCGTATGTTCACCATGACCCACACGGCTGCTCCCACCATGATGGTCGCCATGATAATTCCAAATGCATCAACTGACATTTTGGTCTCCATCTGCCAGCCCCTCCATAAGGCGGGCGAAGCCGTCGTATGGGGCCAGGGGGATCAGAACAAAGTCGATCAGCCCGGCCTGCACCAGCGGAAGCGTGGAAAGCAGATGGCCGGCTTCTTCAGCATGGGCACATTCCAGCATTAGGATTGCAGTGTGCTCCTCAGCATGGAAATAGATCTCGCGCAGCGTGCCGGATTGCTGAAGCTCCCAGACACGGCGAGCTTCGTCTTTTAGCAGAGGCTGGAATCTGTCGCCGGTTGACCCGGGGAGTTCACGTTCAAGGGCAAGGATTTTCATTTTCATTCTCGCAAAACGGTAATTATTATGAACGCATTGAATAAATGAGCTTGGCCGCGAAAAGATTCCTATCCGTGTAACTCGTAATGGGAAGAGGAACTTTCCTGTTCAAAAGAGTTAGTTTGCATGGTCAGTTCTTTCACGGCTGTCCGAAGACACCTATCTCGGTATAGTACCACTGGTCCCCGCGCCAGGCAAAGAAACCGATGATATTTTGCGCCATGCGGGGGTTGAGCGCGCCTCCGCTGCAGCAGCCGTAGTGCCAGGCACCGTCGTAACCCAGCGCGATCTCCTGCCCATCATAGGAAACTCCGGTTTTGCCATCCCGTTTGAAAAAGTAGAACGGCCTGCCGTGAAGGATCTGAAAGCCGAAAGATTCGTCATAACCCTGGAGTTCATTAAGCGATTGGCCGTCCACAAAGATTTCGCCTATGAAAAATGAATCCACCAACTGAGTGTTGGGCTGTAACCGTTCTTTCTCGTGGGCAACTTCGAACGCCCAGTGATCATCATAAACGGTCAGGACCCTGAAGGGAGACGTTGTCCCGGGTGGTTCGATCGGTGTTGAAAAAATGACATTTCCATTGCGAGTCACTTGAGCGATCACTTTCCCGTTTTCTGTTGGCCCCCACACCGCTTCCAGTTTTTCGTTCCCCTGCATGACCCACAAGTCTCCCCAACCTACACTGTAATACTCATTGGGCGGCAAGGTTTCGTCCCATAAGCTGGTATGTTTTTGCAGCACATACGCTTGCGTCAACGCATCCAGTGGATTAAAAAGGAGCGGCTCGATCTGCGGCTGTTCCGCCAGCGGATGCTCCTCGATGCTCAGGCCGGAAGGGAAGATCCAGGGCGTGTTCGTTGCCACCGGCGTAAAGACTCTCACGGTCAAAGTTGTGGTCGGTTCGGAAGTTGAGGGCGGCGGGGGCGTTGCGCTCGGCGCAATATCCGTAGCGGTGCTGGTCGGAACCTGGCTTGCTGTCCCGCAAGCGGCGAGAAGATAGCAGAGAGATAAGCAAAAGATGCGCTTCATGTTTTTGAAAGGCTGCACCATTTTGCACCCCATCTCAAGTTATCCCACCACCCGTAACTCGCGCCGCATATCGCTCAGGCACTCTGCTCCGGTCCCGGTGATCACCATGTTGTCCTCGATCCGCACGCCATTGCGCTCCGGCAGGTAGATCCCGGGTTCCACTGTGTAGGCCATGCCCGCCTGCAGGGATTGCATATTGTCGCCGCGCATGTAGGGCTCCTCATGGCCTTCCATGCCGATGCCGTGCCCTGTCCGGTGGGTGAAATATTTCCCATAACCGGCGTTCTCGATCACCTCCCGCGCTGCCTTGTCTACTGCCGCGCAGGCTGCACCGGGTTTCCCCGCCGCCCGCCCGGCTGCATTGGCTTCCAGTACGATCCGGTGGATCTTGCAGTACTCTGCCTCCACCTCCCCCACCGCAAAGGTGCGCGTCAGGTCCGAGATGTAGCCGTCCACCGCCGCGCCCCAGTCCACCACCAGCAGGTCACCCGCCCGTATTTTTCGGTCCGAAGGGCTGGCGTGCGGGTTGGCGCTGTTCGGCCCGCCGGAGACGATCGGTGCGAACGGCATCTCGGACTGTGAGCCGCCTCGCAGCAATTGGACAACCAGTTCCGATGCCAATTCCTTTTCGGTCATGCCTGCTTTGATCAGCGGGATCGTTGCTTCCAGCGCGGACTGCGCAACTTTGACTGCTTTGCGCATTGCAGCAATTTCGTCCGCATCCTTTCGGATCCTGAGGCTGCTGACCAACTCCGCTGCATCCGGAAAGTCCGCTCCGGGTGCGCCGGCCTTGACCTGGCGGAACTCCAGCAGGCGCATCTGCCGCGGCTCCACACCGATTCGCTTGCCCTCCAGGTTCAACGAGCTGACCGCCTTGTGGAAGACAGCCTCCCACTCGGCAGGATTTTCACCGTACGGGAACGCTTGGTACGGCAGACCGGCCATCTTGAGCATTTCCAGTTCCGGCAGGATGATGACAGGTTCGTGGTCAGCGGTGAACAGGGCCACCACCGGCCGTTCCGAAAGATGGAAATGCAGCCCGGTCAGGTAGACCAGGCTGGGCCCGGCATTCAGTGCCAGGGCCTCCAATCCGGAAACGTGGAGGCCAGCTGCAAGCTTGGAAAGACGTGGAGTAGTCATGGAAAATCCTTTCGCAACCATGGATATAAAGGGGAAAAAGGCTTTGTGAAACTATGCGCCTTTCGTGTTTATACTTTATGGAATCGCTTAACGAACGCCACCTTCAAGAACCAGTCCACCGGTCCGGGGAAAAGCGTATCAAACCCGATCAAAGGCCGGAACCACCAGGGAAGGATCAGCGTCCGCCGGGGATGCCGAGCCAGGTCGACGGTTCGGCGGGCAACATAATCAGAGCTCATATTGATCCAGCGCGGCACCTTGATGTTCCGTTTGAGAGCATTATCACCGGATTGCTGGCCGAACTCGGTCGGTGCCGGGCCGGGGTAAATGCCAGACACATGAATGCCGAAGGGAGCCACTTCACGCCTCAGCGCATCGGTAAATCCGTGCAGCCCGTACTTGGTGGCGGCATAAACGGTATACATCGGCGCCGCGATCAGCCCTGCCACCGACGACATATTGAGGATGTGTCCCGAGCGCCGGGCCAGCATGGACGGCAGGACGGCTCTTGTCACCTGTATTACCCCGCGTAAATTGACATCCATCGCCGTGTCGATGTTGGTGGCAGGATCGAGGTTTTCGAGCCAATCCAGTCGCCCCACCCCGGCGTTGTTTAAGAGGATGTCGATGCGACCAAAAGTATCCAGCACGGTCTGGATGGCCTCGTCGATCTGGGCCTGCTCGCTTACATCCAACGGGACGGCAAAGGCCTGCCCGCCTGCCAGGCGGATCTCTTCGGCCAGGGCGCTTAGCCGGTCCATGCGCCGGGCGGCCAGGACGACCATACAGCCTTCCTTGGCAAACAGCCGCGCCGCATCCGCGCCGAAGCCGGACGAAGCGCCGGTAATAAAGACAACCTGATCTTTCAAGGATTTTGGCATTTTCCCTCAATGAATTAAAAACAATGGCGCAAATATTTTATCCTATTTGCGCCACTGTTTAGGGTTAGCTGTTTACTCTCCCGCTGCCTCGCCCGTGTCTTCCTGCCTGCGCCGCGGACGGGGTGGCTCCAGGGTCGCTTCTTTTGCCAGGGCCATTTCAAGCACCTGGTCCATGTGCTGGATGGGGACGATCTTCAGATCCTCGCGCACCTTCTTGGGCACATCCACCAGGTCTTTCATATTTTTCTCCGGCAGGAGGATCACCTTCAACCCGGCGCGGTGGGCAGCCAGTACTTTTTCGCGCAGCCCTCCAATGGGCAGCACGCGCCCGCGCAGGGTGATCTCTCCGGTCATGCCCACTTCCTTGTGGACCGCTCGTCCGGTCAATGCAGAGATAAGCGCAGTCGCCAGCGTGATGCCCGCCGACGGGCCATCCTTCGGGATGGCTCCTTCCGGCAGATGCACGTGGATGTCCATGCGCTCGAAAACCTCAAAATCTATCCCCAGCAGCGCAGCCCGCGACTTGACATATGTCAGTGCGGCCTGTCCGGATTCCTGCATCACGTCCCCGATCTGGCCGGTCATCTGCAGGTTGCCTTTGCCATCCAGGACGGCCACTTCGACGGAGATGATCTCACCGCCGCTCTCGGTCCATGCCAGGCCGGTGGCCACGCCCACTTCGTCCTTGCGCTCGGCCTCGGTTTGGAAGAACTGCTGGGGGCCAAGAAACTTCTCGACCAGGTCCGGCAGGATCTCGGTGGGATAGCGCTTTTCTTCGGCTTTCCAGCGCGCCACTTTGCGGCAGATGCGTCCGATCTCACGCTCAAGGTTGCGCACACCCGCTTCGTAGGTGTACTCGCGGACGATGCGTTGTAGGGCTTCGATGCTGAAGTTCAGGCCGAGGTCTTCGATTCCGCTTTCTTCCAACTGGCGCGGGATCAGGAACCGGTCGGCAATGATAAGTTTCTCTTCTTCGATATAGCCGGGGAACTCGATCACCTCCAACCGGTCCAG
>CAISEG010000063.1 GCA_903884265.1 uncultured Anaerolineales bacterium
GCGATTAGGGGACATTTCTATTTATCGTTGACAGCATTGAAGCATTGGAATAAGGGCTTATCCGGAAATTTGGGAGCAGTGCTTAGTTTGAGCGTTCTCAGCTTCAACAGGCACACTTCCTCCCCCACTTATTGAAAAGATACAAAAAAAATTATGGCAGTGCGCAGCCATTCTCCATGAAACTGCGATAGATCAATCTTTGCCGCTTGACAGAGAGTTCAATATCCCATGGGCTGGGATAATGCTTGGCAATAAAGCCGCCGTGGTATTTCCTGACAGCATAGATCTGCACCATTTCAGCCACTTCGGTGCGGATATCCTGCTCGGTGACATTCCCGGCGACCGACCACTGGATGTCCACCGTGTTCCACATGCACATCTTCCCGCCCAGCGTGCGGATCAGATCTTCGTGTCCCATCAAGCGCGGCTGGTCAAGTTGGACCACATCCACACCGATCTCGAGCATGTCTGGCAGCATATCCAGGATATAGCCACAGTTGTGCCAGAAGAAATGGAGGCCGTGTTTGTGGCAGGCTGCCACCATGCGGGCATAGTATGGTTTGTAGAACTTGCGGAATGTCCCGATCTTCATTTGCAGTGAATTCTGCAAACCCCAATCTTCAAGAGTCATGAAACCATCCACACCCACGGAAGCAAAGACCTCGATGGAGCGGATGGTTTCATCGGTCAGTCGTCCCAGGAGTTTATGCAACCCGTCTGGTTGAGTATATGGCGCCATCATCAATTCTTCAAACCCCATCAGTGAACGCATGGTTTCGAACATCATGATCGGGTTA
This sequence comes from uncultured Anaerolineales bacterium, assembly GCA_903884265.1. Taxonomy (GTDB): domain Bacteria; phylum Chloroflexota; class Anaerolineae; order Anaerolineales; family Villigracilaceae; genus UBA877. The sequence goes on from CAISEG010000063.1 coordinate 798, forward strand.
AGGCCAAGCAGGTATTTCCCGGCCTTACGCGCCAGGTTGTTATACCAGGCTGCCTGCCGGATGCCATGGGTGAAATCAGGGAATCTGTGGTTTTCAACCCTGGTCAGGTCAGCCAGGGGGTGATCGAGGGCATGGTCCCATGCCCGGCCTGAAAATTCCCAGGTCACTCCCCAGGAATCCACGTAACGATCCCCGAATTTCAATTTCCTTTTGGTTGGAGCTTGGTCAATCGATCCGGTGAAGGCAATATCGGTGGCGGGAGGGTTATATACGAAGCTATAGGGAATGCGCGGCGGATCTTTGAATTCGATCGCCTGCCTGACGATGTCGCGGCTGAGCATGCCCCCGGGACAGGGCATCTTCTTCAACTCGCGGAACATCTCCAGTGCAAAATTCCCTTTTTTCACAGACTGATTCTCGCTGGCATACCGATGAGGATCACGGTTTGATCTCCGGGATGGGGTGAATTTTCAGGGTGAAAGCCGGGGATGTACCGGGAAGTTCAGGGATCTGTATCAAGCCGCTGTTGTGGGCGACAGCCAGACCGATGGGATGTCCGAGTAGCTGGATGGTCGTTCCGGGGGAAAAACTTAATGACGGGATGCGGATTTCCCGTTGTGAGGGTCTGCCCAGCAGGATGGCGTAGAGACTATCCCCTTTGACCGTGAAGCGGATCGGTGTTCCATCGTCCGTTTTGGACTCGGCGATCGTCCAGGGATGGGTGTCGAAGATGGCCTCGCCGTTGACCGAGAGCCACTCACCCAACCCGTTCAGCCGTTCCAATTGCAGTTCGGGGATCGAACCGTCGGCGGTCGGGCCGACGCACAGCAGCAGGTTGCCGTTCTTGCTGACGATATCCGCCAGCATATGCACAAGTTGCTCCACCGAAAGCATGTGTTCAGCGGTTTCGTTGCGGTTGTAACCGAAGGAATAGCCGAGGCCGCGCGTGGCTTCCCATTTGACATCGGTCAAATGACTGACGGTTGTGTATTCGGGCGTGCGGAAATCGGCATGCAGCCCTTCGAGCGGTTTCCCCGAGGCCATGGATTTCATTGTCAGCCTCAACAGCACCCGGATGAGAAGTCGCCCGGGTGCGCTGGCAGCCAGCTTGCGCACATCTGCCTGAAGCGAGCGGTCGTTGATGACCCCGTCGGGAATCTGGTTATAGTAATCGGCATACAGGGCCTTCACGTCCAGCCCAACCGGGAAGCCGATGTCGTTCCACAAGATCGCCGGCTGATAGCGTTCAATTAACTCGCGCCAGTGCCGGTTGACATACTCTGCATATTCGCTGGATTGTGGGATTGCCACTGTGAAGTCAATCTCGTTTTCGATCGTGCGCGACTCAAACCACCAGTCCGGCCCGCCCGAGTAGTAGAGGCCCATGCGCATGCCGCGGCTGCGGATGGCTTCAGTCAGTTCGCCGACCACGTCGCGGCGGGTGTGGAATCCGGGGCGGTATGGATTGGAAATCTTACTTGGCCACAGGAGAAAACCATCGTGATGTTTGGTGACCAGGACAACGTACCGGGCGCCGATCCGACTGAACTGGCTGGCCCAGGCCTCCGGGTCCCAATGCTCGACAGCGGCATTGAATTGATCTGCGAAATCGGGATAGGCAAACTGTTCGCCGTAGGTCTGGGAATGAAACCTGCTGGTGGGGCTGTCTTGGATCTTCTGTGTGTTCCAGTAAAACTCGGCGTAGGGATTGTTGCGATAAACATAGCGGTACCCTTTTTTCTTCGCCACCTCGGGCTGGGCGCCGCAGGGTACTGCCCAGGCTGGGATCGAGTAAAGGCCCCATGAAACCATGAGGCCGAATTTAGCATTCTTGAACCAATCCGGGAGCGGATGCTGCTTTAAGGATTCAAGCGTGGGTTCGTAGGAGGCTGGCATCGCTAGAGCTCCTCTTCCACGGTCTTCAGAATACTTTCCAGCCAGGTTGTATAGGTCTCCAGGAACTGCAGCCCGTACTGGTGGTACATCTGCCAGATCTTTACCGTCTTGTTCATATCAATGATTTCTATTGGCGCAAGGGCCCCCAACACGGTCCCGTCGAGGCTGCGGGTATTTATTAATTGCGTTCTGCGAAAATCGAGTTCAGTACGGATGTGTTCGAGCAGGATGGTTTTATCGAGCAGGCTGGAGAAATAGAACCTCAAAGCAAACGTATCGAACCGGTACGGGTCGGGCTTGTTCGGTTCCGCCAGCCACTTTCGGAAAAGGTCCTGCCCGGCAGCGGTGATGGAGTAGATCTTGAGATCTGCCCTCCCGCTCCGTTCCACCAACCGGTATTCCACCAGTCCAGCTTGTGACATTCTTTTAAGGGTCGGGTAGATCTGGCTGAGCGCCACCGGCGAAATATAACGAACAGAGACATCCATCGTTTTCTTCAGATCGTAGCCAGTGGAAGGGCGGAGTGCCAGCAGGCCGAGAAGGATGAATTCAAGAGAATTGGGACCTTGTGCCATGAGAAACCTACCTTGTTGGAAAAGTAGATATAAATATCGTATCTTCTCAAAAAGAAGGGGGAGTTGGGGGTGTTGCGGAAGGCATAGCTGCCCGCGACACCCCCGTTCCCCAAGTTATTGAGATGATACCTAAATATCGCTATAATATGAATATACTATATAATTATTTATATAGTATATTCATGTGCTGTTATATCACGCATGGGCGCATTGTCAAGTAAAATGGATCTTTGGGAATCTCCGGAAAGCAGGGAAAGATATGGGGGTGTTGGGCGGGCCGCTTCGCGGCC
>CAISEG010000064.1 GCA_903884265.1 uncultured Anaerolineales bacterium
ACGGCCAGCTCGGAGCTGGCCCAAAAGGTGGCCGATTACCTGGGCGAGGAATTGTGCGGCCGGGATATCGTTGAATTTCCCAACGAGAACCTGTTTGTCAAGTTGCACAGCAGCGTACGCGGCCAGGACGTGTACGTCATCCAGCATACTGCAGCGCCTGTCCATCGCAACCTGATGGAACTGTTGATCCTGCTCCAGACCCTGCGCCTGGATTCGGCAGCGCGTATTACGGCGGTAGCACCCTACCTTTGCTATGGGCGCTCGGACAAAAAAGATCAGCCGCGGGTGCCGATCACTTCACGCCTGGTGGCCGACATGATCCAGATCGCCGGTGCGGACCGTTACATGACCCTCGATCCACATGCTTACCAGATCCAGGGTTTCTTCTCTGTTCCCGGGGATGTTTTGAACGCCTCGCACATATTAAGCGATTACGTCATGGAGAACCTGCGCCCTTATCTCAAGGACCCGGTTGTCGTGACCGTGGATCTGGGGTATGCCAAGAAAGGCCGTAACTTTGCCACCCGGATCGACACACCGATCGCGTTTATTGAAAAACGCCGTGTCGCCAACGATGCCAGGGCTGAAGCGCTGACGATCATTGGCGATGTAAAAGACCGCGATGTTGTCCTGGTGGATGACGAGATCGATACCGGCCGATCCATCGCCCAGGCGGTCAATCTCATCAAGGAGAACGGGGCACAGCGTGTCTACGTGGCTTTCGTCCACCCGATCTTCTCGGCAGATGCTGCACAAAGGCTGGCGGCCCTACCTGTGACCGAGTATATTACCACCGACAGCGTGCCCATTTCGTTGGAAAAGCAGGAAGTGCTCGGCAAGCGCCTGACCATTATGACCGTTGCCCCGCTGCTTGGCGAAGTCATCCGGCGCGCCCATGAGGGCCGCAGTGTGGGGCAAATGTTCAATGAATAATTCGTAAATACCCGCCCATGCCTGAACTCCCAGAAGTTGAAACCATTGCCTGGACTCTGCGCCGGGCACTAATCGGCAAAACCTTTCTCTCCGCCGACCTGCGTTGGCCGCGCACGCTGGCTGCCCCCTCTCCAGCGGCGTTTAAAAAACGCCTTAAGGGCCAGCAGATCACATCCGTCTCGCGGCGGGCGAAATTCCTCGACCTGCAACTATCGGACGCACATCTCCTCATCCATCTGCGCATGAGCGGGGACCTGCTGGTCGTGCTGGGCGGGTACCAGCCGGCCAAACATGACCGGCTGATCGCGAAACTTTCGGAAGATACCAGCCTGATCTTCAGCGACCCGCGTAAGTTCGGGCGAATCTGGCTGGTGGACGATCCGGTCGAAATTCTTGGGGAGCTTGGGCCGGAACCGTTTTCGGAGGCGTTTACTCCCGATTGGTTATATTCCGCCCTGCACCTGCGGCGGAGGCAGCTCAAGCCGCTCCTGCTCGACCAGACCTTCCTGGCCGGATTAGGCAATATATATACCGATGAAGCCCTGCACCTTGCGAAACTCCATCCGCTGTCCGCCTCGGATTCGGTTACTAAAAAACAAGCCAAAGGCCTGTGGCGGGCGGTCCGGGAGGTGCTGGAAGAAGGAATCCGCCACAACGGGGCCAGCATAGATTGGGTTTACCGCGGCGGGGATTTTCAGAACCATTTCCGGGTCTATGGACAGACAGGTAAGCCCTGTCCCGTCTGTGGGACGACGATCGAGCGCATCACCGTCGGCCAGCGCGGGACGCATTATTGCCCCCAATGTCAGGTGCGCGCGAATCCTAAAAATCCTGTACAATAATAGAGATGGACACGACAACGATCTTTCTTTTCCTGGTTTTTGCCTCTTTGGGTGCAGCTGTGGGTGCATTACTCCAGCGGGCCCAAAACCGGCGTTCGATCCCACCTCCTTCCCAGCCTTCCGATCCAGAGCTGCCAACCGGGAATAAACTAGCTTCCGAAGGGGACGTTGAAATTCTACGCGCCTGGCGGACGCTTTCCGGGAGGGTATGGCTGCAAATGGACGGAGAGCGGCTGAATGGAAAAGAGGCTCTCAAACCAGACCAAGGCCGCCGCCTGGGGGGGTTGCTGCTCGATCTACGCCCCTGGCTGGAAAAAGCTCCGGCAGCGCCTGCCGCATCCGAGACCCAGCCTCCCCTGGCCGTTGCAGCTGTTCCCCCGATCAAGAAAGAGAAACCGGCTGTCGACCCGATCAAGCCGGTACCGGTGCTAAAGAGTATTGTGGAACAGATCGATGATGTACTACAAACCATACTGCCTGCCAGTCCATATAAAGCCCGGGATATCCACCTCACGGATGGTCCGTGTGGTGAGGTATTTGTCAAAGATGGGCTGACAAAGTATGAAGGGATCGATGCAGTCCCCGAGCCAGAACTCCAGGCACTCATCCGGAAGGCCGTGTCTGAGTGGGATAAAAGTCCCCACTGACCATAACCTGCCCGTCCCCCGTCTGGGAACCGGGATTAACCTAAACTTTTCACCAGATAACGTTCCCCACGTTCAAACCCGCGTTCCAGGTAATATTGACGAGTACCCACCGCCGCGATGACTGCCATCCGGCGGTATCTATTTGCCCGGGCGATGGCATCTGCCTCGACAAGCAGACGTGTTCCAAGCCCGCTGTGCTGGGCGGCTCCGCTCTGCTCCGAACCCACCGCCAGCGACTGCCCATAGACATGCACTTCACGGATGATGGCTGCCCCATCCAGGTCGGGTAGACCGGTGATAGAAGAGGTAGTCCCGGTTTCAGCAGGCGGCGAATCTGCATCCGGCAGGGAAAGCCGCAGGAACCCGGTGACCTGATCCTCCGGCGTGACGAAGGACAGGAAGTGTTCCTCGGCTCCATCAGGATGGTAGACCAGGTCATCCAGGCGCAGGGCGGCGGGTTTTACGATGCCTGCGCGCACCTCGCGGCAGCGAATGCAGTCGCAGTGCGTCCCGCGCCGGGCCATTTCGACCTGGACATCCTGCCGCAGGCTGGTGCGTTTGTTGCCTTCCACCACATGCGTGGATGGGATGTCGCGGATGATGCGGTTGACGCGGCAGTAGCGCGGGATGGATGGTTTCACATCCGCGATAAGATGAACAAGTTCATCGGTGGTGTAGGGGCGGTATTCCCCGCGTTTCCAGATCTCATAGAGCGGCGCATTCTCGAGCAATTGTGTCGGGTAGATCTTAATCTCGTCCGGGCAGAGACCCTCCCACAGGCGGGGAAAGTCGGCCCGGTCGGATTCAACGGTGGCACCCAGCAGGTTGGGCATCCAATGCAGGACGATCTTGAATCCGGCCGCGCGCAGCAAGGCCACGGCGCGGTGCGCCTCAGCCACGGAGTGACCGCGCTGGTTAAGTTCCAGGATGCGATCATCCAGACTCTGCACACCCATCTGGACCTTGGTCACACCCAGGGTGCGGAACCAGGCCAGTTCGTCCGGGGTGATCTCATCGGGGCGCGTCTCCACCACCAGGCCGACGTTGCGATGCAGAGCGGATTCGTTGAGCGTGTGTGCATCGGTTAAAGATTCCGCCGCGGAAGCCACTGAGTCCGCAGGAATTTCTTTTGGGTGTTCACTGTGCTCAAGGTTTGCTGCGGGATGAGCATCTTCGTTCATAGCCTCAAAACATTGCTGCACAAACCATGCCTGGTAATCCCGGCGGTAGGCCGAGAAGGTCCCTCCCAAGATGAGCAGTTCGATCTTGTCGGTCGGATGTCCCACTGCGCTGAGGGCTTCGAGGCGCGAGCGCACTTGTGTGTACGGATCAAAGTTATGCTCAAGGGCGCGCATGGCTCCGGGTTCGTCGGGTAAATAGGATTTTGGCATACGCACATCATCCGGGCAGAAAATGCACGTTCCGGGGCAGGGATAGGGCTTGGTCAGCACGGTGACGGTGGTCACGCCGGAGAGAGTCCGCACAGGTTTCAGACGGATGACGGCCAGAAGCGCCTCGTCCGGTTCCCACTCACCGGATCCAACCAACTGCTGGTAGGCTGCCACCAGCGCGGACTTGTGGAGGGGTGCATCGTTCCAGGAATGCTCCCGCAAGGCGGCTCCCAGCGGTTTGCCGAGGCGCACATCTTCCAGGGCGCAGCGCGCCTGGGCCATTTTTTCGGGGGGGAGGGAGCGCATTTCGCTCCAGTTGATTTTCTTAACCATAAGTAAACGGATCATCTCAATCATCAGGGGAGCGGGGGTGTGCGGGCGGCTTTACCGCTTTCACACCCCCAGCCTCTTCTTATTATTGAGAAATAACAGTAAACACAGATATAATGAGATTATGAACGCCGATACGGTTGCGCGGCTGCTTTCCTTGAATAGACAATTCTACCAGACCTTCGGGCGGGAATTTTCGTCCACGCGTCAGCGGCTCCAACCGGGTGTTCAACGGATCTTGGATACGCTCAGCGGCGATGAGTCCCTGCTCGACCTGGGTTGCGGCAACGGTGAATTGGCCCGTGAACGGATGCGGCGGGGACAATGCGGTCCATACACAGGCTTGGACTTCAGCCTGCCTCTGCTCGAAGTAGCCCGGCATGGCTGGGAAGACGCCCCGGCCACATTCATCCGCGCTGACCTAAGTGCCGCGGACTGGGAAAAGCGCATGGTCACACCCAGCCACCAGTTTTTTGACCTGGTGACAGCCTTCGCGGTACTTCATCATATTCCCGGAGCGAGCCTGCGCCTCAGCATCCTGCAAAAAGTCCATGACCTGTTGCGCCCTGGCGGCCAGTTCATTCATTCGGAATGGCAGTTCCTGAACAGCGATAAGCTTAAAGGCCGCGTACAACAATGGCAGGATATTGGTCTCTCTGACAAGGATGTGGGCCCCGGCGACTACCTGCTCGACTGGCGCAGCGGCGGGCGCGGACTGCGCTACGTGCATCACTTTGAAGAGGCGGAGTTGGGAGCCCTGGCGGAGGCCAGCCGCTTCCGGGTTCGCTCGGGTTTCCTTTCGGACGGGGAAAATGGTCAACTGGGCCTTTACCAGGTCTGGGAGGTGGCATGAAAACGAAGGAAGAAATTGTCACCAACTGGCTGCCGCGCTATACCGGGATAGCGCTGGAAGAGTTTGGCAAGTACATCCTCCTGGTTAATTTCAGCAATTATGTTCGCATGTTCGCCGAGATGAATGGCACGCGCATCTGCTGTGAAGATAAACCGATGCCGAATGCCACTGCGGGGGGGATCACGATCATCAACTTCGGCATGGGCTCGGCCAATGCTGCCACGGTCATGGATCTGCTCTCGGCCATCAAACCGAAAGCGGCCCTCTTCCTGGGAAAATGCGGCGGGTTGAAAAAGAGCAACAGCCTGGGCGACCTGATCCTGCCAATCGCCGCCATCCGCGGCGAGGGGACTTCGAACGATTACTTCCCGCCGGAAGTGCCGGCTCTGCCGGCCTTCAACCTGCAAAAAGCCGTTTCGACCACGATCCGCAATTACAACCACGACTACTGGACGGGCACGGTCTATTCGACCAACCGGCGTGTTTGGGAACATGATGAAGAGTTTAAAAAATACCTGGTGCGCATCCGCGCCATGGCAGTGGACATGGAAACCGCCACGATCTTCACCACCGGCTTCTTCAACAAGATCCCATCCGGGGCGCTGCTGCTGGTCTCCGACCAGCCCATGGCGCCGGACGGGATCAAGACCGCCGAATCCGACAAGCACGTGACGGAAGACTTTGCCGAGCTGCATTTGCGCATCGGGATCGACTCGCTCAAGGAAATCATCAACGACGGGCTGACCGTCAAACATCTGAAATTTTAGCGTTGTTGCCAAGCAGGGCCACGGAGATTAAATGCTTTTTGCCATCACGCGCCTCGTCAGCCGGTCCATCGCAAACTGCGAACTCACTCATCTGGAACGAATCCCCATTGATCTAGAACGTGCCCGCCAGCAGCAGCATGTCTACGAGGCAACCCTGCGCGGCCTGGGGGTGGAGGTGCACTCCCTACCCGAAGAACCGGACCTACCCGATTCGGTTTTCGTCGAAGACACAGCCATTGTGTTGGACGAATGTGCGCTGATCACCCGACCGGGGGCCAGTTCGCGCCAACCTGAGACCGAATCCATCGCCCAGGCGCTGGCTCCCTACCGGAAACTTTACCCCATCCAAGCACCCGGTACGCTGGACGGCGGGGATGTGCTGACAGTTGGCAAGACCATCTTCGTCGGGCTGTCGAGCCGCAGCAACCAGGCAGCGATCGACCAGATGGAGGTGTTCCTTGCCTCTTACGGTTATATCGTCAAAGGCGTACAGGTAAACGGCTGTCTGCACCTGAAATCGGCTGTCACGCAGGTGCGAGCCAACACGCTGCTGGTCAACCCGGCCTGGTTGGACAGGGGCTATTTCCCCGGGATGCAGTTCATCGAAGTCGATCCATCCGAACCGTATGCTGCCAACGCGCTACTGGTTGGGGAGGCTTTGATCTACCAGCCTTCGTTTCCTAAGACGCAGAGGCGCCTGGAAGCGGCGGGCATTCGCCCGATCCTGGTGGACGAGTCTGAGCTGGGCAAGGCTGAGGGGGCATTGACGTGTTGTGCGCTCCTTTTTAATGTTTTATAAAGCACAGAGGTTATTCTTTCGCGTTGCCAGACTATTCACAGGTTCCTTTCCCATGGGGGGTTTCGTGCAGAAAGATTTTTAGGGTAGAATATATGTGATTTTATGCACAAACGTGAGAACAGGAATCAGCCTCTTGCTTAATGTCAAAATTTTGAGCCTTCAGTACCCCGAACGCTACGTTGTCCGGCGGCTGGTCACGGCTGCACAGCAGGACCTTTTGTCAAGAAGCCTGGACCTGGAACTTGATATCCTCGAAGTAACGGATCCCGGGGAGATCGGTAAATATGCCTTTGTACTGGTTTTACCCACCCTGGTCATCAACGGAAAAGTGGCCTGCAGTGGACGCTTCCCGTCCAAAGAGGAGGTCACTGAATGGCTGCTGGAAGCTGCCAACGAAACAAAAATAACATAGACATCCCTTCCTATCACGGAAGGGATGTCATTTTGGTTCTTCTTGAGGAGGCGAATTCCGCTACGGGTTTACCGGTCGCAAAACCGCATCCAATTGGTCAGTAGCTTTGCTGAAAAAACCATCCGGCAGGGCGAGGGGTGTATAGGTTGCACCCGTGCCAATGCTTCCATAGGAAACATAATACAACTGGGTTGGGCCTCCGTTGACATCCTGGTAGATGAATAGAAGAGAGGATCCATCGGGGCTGAAACGGGCTCCGGTATAGCAGCAGGTGGTTTTGAGCGGGTCGAGGTGCTCGCCGCGCTTCGTCTCTGTGTTGTAGGCGTATAAATAGCCCAGGTCATAACGGAATTTGCTGTTGAGAACAAACAACGTGCTGCCATCCCAATCGAAGGACGGGATGACCGGGTGGGAACTGTAGGCGGTCATGTTTATGCGGGAACCAGGGAAGTTATCCAGCGGCTGGGGGTTAGTAGAGTTGCATCGGCTGATATCGAAAATGCGGATCAGATCCACCTGGTGACCGGCATCCACGCTGTTCGTATTTACCGCGATCTTCGTGCCGTCATTCGACCAGCGCGCTGCCTTGGGGGGAGCCTGATTGGGGAGACCACCATACGTGAAACAGCCTTTCATGTCACGCAAATCCACCCAGGTGCGGGCCTTTGTAATCGCGTTCAGATCAAAGGGTACTACATATAAAACACGGTTCAGGCTGATCGCCACTTGTTTATCGTCTGGTGAGATCTCAAACGCCTCGAGATAATCGGCCGCGTTGAAGCAGGCGATAATCGTCACCATCCCGTTCAGCACGGTGACAGATTGGACGCACTTACCACTGATATAGAACAGGCTTTGCCCATCCGGCGACCATTGAAGGTTGTTCTTGGCCGCACCGTCTTTTGTGATCCGGGTCGGATTGCTGCCATCCACGCCCATCACCCAGATGTCGTTATTATTCAGCAAGGCGATCAAGTCTGCACCACCGATGCTTGCCAACCCCGGTACTGTTGGTGTGGCGCTGGAGGCGAGAGTGGCAATGGGAGGGGAAGCGGGAGTGTCATTGGCTGCTGGCGGGGGAAGTACGCCGGAGGCGTCCGTGTTCGTCGGATTAAGGACTTGCCGGGTATCTGTGGTGTGCGCGATGGGGGGAGGTGTTAAGCTGGGAGAAGCCAGGAACGGGATCTTATCCTTGAGCAGGATGCCTACCCCGGCAACCGCAGCGACACATAAGAGCAGGGCAACGCCTCCCAAACCGATCCACAGATCGGATTTTTTGCGAGGGTTGGCAGTTCCGGTTCCAGCACGGGGCGCGCCAGGGCCAGGAACCTGACCTTTTTTTGCCAGTAAGGTCCTGGTATCGGAGCCGGGCTTCTTGGTATTAACGGTCCTGGTTGAGGCGACGAGGGTTCTATCGATATTTTCCAGGTCGAGGGTTTCGCCGCGCGCGACCGTCTCCAGTGCGTCGGTCAGGGCTTTGACGGTTGAGAAACGTTCCTCACGGTCCTTTGCCATGGCTTTCTCGATGACAGCTTCGATGGCGGGCGGCAGGTCTGGCTTTACATCCAGAATATGGGGAACGGGGTCGGTGATATGCTTGACGACCACACTCATGGGTGTATCGCCGTGGTAGGGTTGCTGGCCGGTGAGAAGTTCGAATAAAATGACGCCCAGGCCGTAGATATCGGAGCGCCCGTCGATGCCCTCGCCCTGAGCCTGTTCGGGCGACATATAGGCCGGGGTGCCCACAATGGCGCTGCCGGTGAGGTTGGCCTGGGAACCGGCCGCGATCTTGGCAATGCCGAAATCGGAGATGTACGGTTCGCCGTATTGGTCGAAGAGAATGTTGGCGGGTTTCAGGTCGCGGTGGATGATGCCTTTGGCGTGAGCCTCATCCAGAGCAGGTGCCAGGCGACCGAAAAGGTGGGCGACTTCCTGGATGGTCATTGGCCCCTGTTTCATCCGGTCCGAGAGCGAGCCGCCGGTCATGTAGCGCATGACAAAATATGGCTGGCCTTCTTCCTCGCCGAAGTCATAGACCGGCACAATGGCCGGGTGTTCGAGCATGGCGATGGTCTTGGCCTCGCGCTCGAAGCGGGTACGGAATTGCGGATCGTGCAGCATTTCGCGCGGCAGAACCTTGAGCGCCACCTCGCGCTCGAAGCGCGGGTCGTAGGCGTGGTAAACGGTGGCCATGCCGCCGCGGCCGATCTCGGCCTTGATCTCATAGCGTCCGAATTTCTGTGGCTCCATTGACTCTGCTCCTCGCGCAAACCCGTAAACTTGTCAGTGCTGTGTTGTTGTTCAATATCCGGATCCTGTTTTGGATCTTCAAATTATGCCCTAGTATAGCAACGGATAAGTGGAAACGCAAGAATTTGGTATAATCCTTTTATTGCCCCAGTAGCTCAACGGATAGAGCAGAGCACTCCTAAGGCTAAGGTTGTGGGTTCAATTCCCGCCTGGGGCACCAACCATTAACAATAATTTAATGTAATTTCCCTTGCCTTTTTTGTGGTTTTCGATTAATATAATGAGGCAAACACTTGGGTGCCCCCCTCACCCAGGTGTTTGCGCTTAATTTAACTTTTACGGACCTTTCCCGCCTCTGGCGGGATTTTTATTTTCAAAATGGGTGATGTTCCAGGACCCGGCAGGGAATCCGGTGGAATTGGTCGAATATAACCAATAAGGGCGACCAAAACGGTCGCCCTTTAGGAGGCACGTTTACTTGTGCAGATCCGCCAGATGCTCCTCCACGGCCTGAACCTCGAGCTTAAGTTCTGCCAGGTAGGATTCCAACTCCTCGATCTGCTCGGCTTTGGTCAGAAAGCGGCGCTCAAAACCGCCATCTCCGCCGCAACATTCACAACCACAGTCACACGTCTCGTTCTTGCAATCACACTGTTCGTCCATATTTCTCCTTTTGATGGATCGACCATCAGATTCTGAGGCTTCACTTTCTCTCGAAGCACTTTTTGGAACCGGATAAGTATATCGCCTTTCGGCGGAAATCTCGCCTGACAAACAAACCTGTCATTAATAATCAGATCAGGAAAAAAGCCTGCCAGTGTACCATTATTAATCCCGGAACGCGGGCTGCAGATCTGCAATTTCCATCAGCGGATCAGGAACTTCCCAAGGGGCGCAGCTCCGGGAGAGTATGGTCGGCAGGAATAGGATCGCCAATCCTCATCATCCTGTAACGGTGGGAAAGAGCCGCTTCTTCAACCAGAACGCCACGTTGACCAGCCCGATCATAACCGGCACCTCCACCAGCGGGCCAATGACTGCCGTGAACGCCTGCCCGGAGGAAATTCCAAAGACTGCCACCGCCACAGCGATCGCCAGTTCAAAATTATTGCTGGCTGCCGTGAAGGAAAGCGTGACGGTCTGGGAATAATTTGCGCCGATGGCCTTGCCCAGGAAAAAACCAACCAGGAACATCACCAGGAAATAAATCAGCATCGGGACGGCAATGCGGACCACATCCAGCGGGATGGTGACAATCAATTTCCCTTTCAAACTGAACATCACGACGATGGTGAAAAGCAAAGCCGCCAGGGTGATGGGACTGATCTTTGGAATGAACTTATCATGGTACCAGTCCCGGCCTTTGATCTTCACCAGGACCAGGCGGGTCAAGAAACCGGCCAGGAATGGGATCCCAAGATAGATAAAAACGGTCCTGGCAATCTCGGCGATGTTCACATCCACCACCTTGCCTTGCAGGCCGAACCAGGTCGGCAGGACGGTGATGAAAATGTACGCATAGAGACTGTAGAATAAGACCTGGAATATGCTATTGAAGGCCACCAACCCGGCGGCATATTCCGTATCCCCTTTGGCCAGATCGTTCCAGACGATGACCATGGCAATGCAGGGGGCCAGGCCGATGAGGATCATCCCGGTCATATATTCGGGCCGGTCAGGCAGGAAAATGATCGCAAGGGCAAACATCACGATCGGGGCAACGATCCAGCACAGGAAAAGCGAAAGCCCCAGCACTTTCCAATTGCGGAACACATCACCCAGCTCCTCATAGTGGACCTTTGCCAGCGGCGGATACATCATCAGGATCAGGCCGATGGCGATCGGGAGGTTGGTGGTACCAACCGAGAACTTGTTGACAAAGTTCTCAACGCCAGGGATGAAATATCCCAATCCGATGCCAACAGCCATCGCCAGGAAGATCCACAGGGTCAGGAAGCGGTTGAGGAATGAGAGTTTCTTGGTTGTGCTGATTTCTTTTGCCATAAAGCCTCAATTAATTGTTTTGAGAAAGAAGTTTGAGCATTTCACGTTCAATATCAGCGCAGACGAGGCGAAAATCGTTCATGTCGCCTGTCCTGGCAGGGTCAGGGAAACTGTGATGGACTCTTTTTCCCTTTCCCAGCCAGACGGGGCATTCCTCGGCAGCTGAATCGCAAAGGGTCACCACCAGGTCGAAGTCCACGCCCCGAAATTCATCCACCGGCTTCGAGCGCCCGGTATGCTGGATGCCGATCTCGGATAAGGCGATCAATGCTTTTGGGTGGACGTATCCTGCCGGATTGGTCCCGGCGCTGACGGCTTCCCAGCTTTCACCCAGGCGGGCATTGACGATGGCTTCGGCCATCTGCGAGCGGATCGAATTGCCGGTGCAGAGAAAAAGAACTTTTTGTTTCATTCTGCCATCAGAGCCGTGGCCAGGAAGGTGGTGATCTCCGCTTCGGATGGGATGCGCCCGTAGGAAACCAGTTTTTCATTGATGACCAGCCCGGGCGTGGACAGGATGTTGTAGGCCATGATATCGGCATAGTCCGTGACTTTGATGACCTGCGCCTGGATGGCCAATTGTTCAACCGCCTGCCGTGTAAACGCCTCCAGCTTTTTACAGTTGGGGCAACCCGATCCGAGAATTTTGATGGTAAGCATATAACCTCC
>CAISEG010000065.1 GCA_903884265.1 uncultured Anaerolineales bacterium
CGCCACAAAGTCAGTGGTGTACTGGCTGAGTCAGTCTGGATGGGAGAAAAATTGGATAGCATCGTCCTAGGGATTGGGGTAAATGTTAAGCCGGAAGCGATCCCGCCATCTGACCAGTTAAGATTTCCTGCGACCAGCCTTGAAGCTGAAATGGGGCAGAGCGTGGATCGGCTGGCTTTACTTAGAGATGTACTCCAGGCCTTGCTTTATTGGCGCGGGTTGCTCGCAAAGGATGCTTTTCTCCTTGCTCTGGAAAACCTCCTGGCTTTCCGAGGAGAGCTGGTGGATATCCGGGCGGAGGGCACATCAGACAGGACGGGAAAGGTGGAAGGGCTGGAAATGGATGGGAGTCTGCGTCTGCTTTCGCCTGAAGGGCATGTCTTCATCGTTCATTTTGGTGAAGTGCATCTGCGTCCGGTCTTGTGATATACTTTTAACGGATAAATTCTCCCATTGTCCTCTTGTAGGGTAAATTGATAATTTGCCCTAACCAAGACAAATAGCTTATTTGTCTAATTCGAGGTGACCTATGCTTGATAATTTACGCGACCAGGCTTCTTTCCAGGAAGAAGAAGAACCGCTGGATCCCGATGCCCCCAAACCTCCCAAGCTGCGCAAACCTCGTCGCAGTCTTGACCAGATCACCCATATGACTGCCCAGCAGCGCTTTGCCCTGGCAGTCATGGCAATTGTTATTGTTTTTTTGCTGGGGACCTTGCTCCTGGTAATCTCCGGAAAAATCGTCCCATCCTTTCTTTTTTAGCCTGATGTAATTGATTGCCACGCTGGCAGAAAAAAGCGGTGCTCAATTGAGCACCGCTTTATGTTTAATGGATGAGATTTCTCGCTTGCCGCTGGAGCATATCACTTCAATGGCATTTCAAACTGTGTCCCTGGTTCTGGGGCTTGTTCACCGTTTGTCTTTACACCGACGCGTTTAAGTTCGGCGGTGGCGATCCGCGCGATGGAAGCCACCCGGTCGCCTTCCTTTATATCCATCATGTGATTGCCGCGAGTGACACGCCCTGCTTTCTTGACATCCTTGACCTTCAAGCGTAAAACCATGCCGTTGGCCGAGATGATGGTCAGATCGTCCGCTTCCTGGACGACCCGCGCGGAGGTGATGGTGCCGATCTTGTCCGCCGCGTTTTTTGCGATGGTCTGTATTCCGCCAGTCGCGCGACCCTTGGTAGGATACTCTGTCAGTGGAGTGCGTTTGCCGTACCCCTGCGTGGTAACCAGAACCAGGTCACCGCCTTGTTCAACCACTTCCATGCTGGTGACTTTATCTCTTCCGGAGAGTTTGATACCTGCAACACCGCCGGCGCTACGTCCCATCGTGCGAACTTTACCTTCTGCAAAGCGCAGGGCTTTTCCCAGCTCGGTGACTAAAATGATCTCGCTGTCACCGTTTGTCAGGCGCGCCCAGCCGAGCATATCGCCTTTTTCGAGGCCGATGGTGATGATCCCCGATGGCCGGACGGCAGCCAGTTCAGAGAGTACCATGCGCTTCACCTTTCCGTTTCGGGTTGCCAGAGTGATATATCCAGCTGTCTCGAAGTTCGGAACGGAGAGGGCTGCCGTGATGACCTCACCTGCATCCAGAGATAGGACGTTGACCAGCGGTATGCCCTTGGTGGTGCGGTCAGCATCCGGGATCTGATAAACCTTCTCGGAATATACCTTGCCATGGTCGGAAAAGAACAGCATCGTATCCAGCGAACGAGCCGGGATCAGGTTCAAAACTTCGTCCTCTTCCTTGGTGGCGTGACCGGTCACGCCTTTGCCGCCAGCCCCTTGCGAACGGTAAGCTGTCGCTGCAACGCGCTTGACGTAACCTCGGGCGGTGAGCGAGATCAGCACAGCTTCATCGGGTACAAGGTCAGACTCGCTCAGGTTTTCGACGGCCTCGGCCGCGATATGCGTACGCCGCTCGTCGCCGTACTTGTCTGAAAGTTCACGCAGGTCATTTTCGATAAGGGTCAGGATCTTCTTTGGATTAGCTAGCAGATCTTCATAATTGGCGATCTGTTGTTTGACCTGCTGGTATTCATCTTCGATCTTCTGGCGCTCGAGAGCAGCCAGGCGGCGCAATTGCATGTCGAGGATGGCCTGGGCCTGGAGTTCGGATAGTTTGAAGCGCGTCATTAGTCGTTCTTTGGCGGTATCCGCATCCGGCGATTCCTTGATGGTCTGGATGACCTCGTCTAGGTTATTAAGGGCGATCGTCAGTCCCTCGAGGATGTGTGCCCGGGCGCGCGCTTTATCCAGCTCGAATTGTGTACGGCGTGTGATGACCAACTGCCGGTGTTCGAGGAAAATTTGCAGGGTTTTCTTGAGCGGCAGGAGACGCGGCTCGCCATTCACCAGTGCCAGCATCTGGACCCCGAAGGTGGTTTGGAGTGACGTATATTTGTAGAGCTGGTTGAGCACTTTCTTCGGTTGGGCACCCCGTTTCAGTTCGATGACAATGCTCATGCCGCGCCGGTCAGACTCATCCCGCAGGTCCGAGATGGCGTCTACTTTTTCATCGCGCACCAGGTCGGCAATGCGCTCGATCAGGGTGGATTTATTCACCTGGTAAGGGATCTCAGTGATCACGATGCGGTGCCGGTTGCCGGCCATCTCTTCGATGTGGGCTTGGCCGCGCAGGACGATGCGTCCTTTCCCGGATCCATAAGCAGCTTCGATGCCTTCCTTCCCGACGATGATGCCGCCGGTGGGGAAGTCGGGCCCCGGGATGAATTTCATCAGGAACTCGATCGGCACATCGTCCATCGTGTCGTAATTATTGATCAGGTAGATCAACGCCGCGGCCAGCTCTTTCAAATTGTGGGGCGGAATGTTGGTGGCCATGCCGACGGCGATGCCAGACGAGCCGTTGAGCAGCAGGTTGGGGATGCGGGATGGGAGGACGGTCGGTTCCTGGAGCGAGCCGTCGAAGTTGTCGGTGAAATCCACCGTGTTTTTGTCCAGGTCGGCCAGCATTTCCTCGGCCATCTTGTGCAGCCGGGCTTCTGTATAACGCATGGCAGCCGGGGCGTCTCCGTCCACCGAGCCAAAATTTCCCTGGCCATCCACCAGCATATAGCGCATCGAAAAGTCCTGGGCCATTCGTGCCATCGACTCGTAGACCGCCGAATCGCCGTGCGGGTGGTATTTACCCAGCACTTCACCCACGATTCGGGCGGATTTCTTGAAAGCCGTGTTGGCCCGGATACCCATGTCATGCATGGCGTATAGGATGCGGCGGTGGACGGGTTTCAATCCATCGCGGGCATCTGGCAGCGCACGCGCCACTATGACCGACATGGCGTAATCGAGATACGCCGTTCGCATGGTTTCGTCAATATCCGCCATCTGGACGGTGCCGATAATCTGTTTGACGGGTTCTGGGGTCTGGTTGGTGGGTTCTTCGGGTTCTACCATGATCTTTTATATCCTTACGCGGCAAGGGCACAGCCCTGCTGTGCCCCTACGGGGGAAACGAATTAGCGGGTGAATTATACCGCAAACGGCTTGTCAAATCAGGGTCGGCCGGGTATAATCCCGCCTTGCTTGTTCGGGGCGTGGCTCAGCCCGGTTAGAGCGCTGCGTTCGGGACGCAGAGGTCCCCGGTTCAAATCCGGGCGCCCCGACAGGACGAGACTCCCAGACTTGGGAGTCTTTTAATTAATACAATATTGTAATGTTTCCTCCTTGACGGGTTTGGGGGGGCGGGTGTATCCTATCCTTTAACTAAATACCTCGTTAGGCGAGGCGTCTGCGTGATAAACAGGCCATTGTCCCGAAACGTCGAAAGATGCCAAGGGATAGACCAGGCCGGGCCGGATTAAGGCCCCGCTCAAAGTGGCTGGGAGCAAGTCCCCTACGATACGCAGTGCCAAAGCTCGACCAGGAGGTGCCCACGGATTGTCCGTGGGTTGTAATCGTGTATTCAAAACCTCCTGCTCTGCTGGAGGTTTTTTGTTTATGCTTGGTTATCCCGGTTGCCGCATATCATCCCGGATTTTTTATGGGACAGGCATGGCTTGACCAAATCATATTGCACGCTGAAAGGAGGTGATTGCGTGGACGCCGATGGTATTCCGCTATCTACAATACTGCACTGGCAGAAAGCGATGTTTTCGGACCAGGGTTGCGGCGCGTGTCCACGCCTCACCTTACCGAGGATCAGGTTCATTTATTCGGGAGATTCAGCCCGATAACCGTTCCAAGAAAACGCCGCCTTCTGCTGGAGAAACAGGCGGCGTTGTGCTGTAATGAAGCACATCGGTTTTCCGCTATAAATGGCTGCTTGGACAGTCCCCTGTTTTCTGGAGGTGAATTATGGCTTATTTGAGTGAAATTATTGGGCGCTCTGTCACTGATTTGGACGGGATCGCTGTTGGTAAATTAACGGATGTGATCGTACGCCCGTGGGCAGATTTCCCCCACCCGTTGATCGAGGCAGTAGAGATTGAAGGCAAGGGGGGGAGACGGATATTGCCTTTCATTGCAGTGGCTGCCTTGCTCTCACCGGTAATACCATTGAAATACCGGCTGGATGATGCCCCCCTGTTTGAATTAAAAGAGGATGATGTTCTGCTTTCCCGCGATGTGCTCGATAAGCAGATCATCGACACAGATGGGGCGCGTGTAGTGCGTGTCAATGATGTGGAATTGGTGCGCGTCAACGGGACGATCTATATCAGCAATGTGGATGTTTCCTGGGTGGGGATTGTACGCCGGTTGGGACTGGTCAGGCTGGCGAATTATCTGACTGGTCATCTCAAGAAGAAAGGGATTGCCTGGGACGACGTGGAACTGATGCGCCGCGATAAAGAGATGCATTTGCGCGTTCCGGCAGAAAAATTGCATGAACTGCACCCGGCTGACCTGGCAGAAATCGTCAGAGATCTGAACAAACTGGAGAGCGGTCAATTGTTGGATACGCTGGACGTCCAGCACCTGGCGGATACATTGGAAGAGGTGGAACCGGAATTCCAGGCCGAACTCATCGAGCATATGTCGGATGAAAAAGTTGCAGACTTGCTCGAAGAGATGGAACCGGATGAGGCGGCGGATTTGCTCGGCGACCTGCCCAAGGAGCGCAAGGAAGACTTGCTGGCCTTGATGGAGAAGGAAGATGCCGACGATGTCCGCAAACTGCTGACCTATCCCGAAGAATCGGCAGGCGGGATCATGACGACTGAATTTGCTTCCATTCGCCCTGATCTTGCGGCGGCGCAAGCTATCGAGGTTTTACGTGCCATGGCGGACGAAGTCGAGACGATGTTTTATGTCTATGTGACCGACGAAGAGAATCACCTCCTGGGAGCTTTTTCTCTGAATAATCTCATCTTTGCCAGTCCTGGTGCGACCGTAAAGGATTTCATGACGAAGCGTGTCATTACTGTTAACCTGACCGATGACCAGGAGACCGTGGCACAGACGGTGGCGAAGTACGACCTGGTGGCTGTCCCGGTGGTGGATGACCAGAATTGCCTGCATGGGATCGTTACTGCTGACGATGCCCTCGACAAGGTCATTCCGACCGCCTGGAAGAAGCGCCTGCCGCGTTTCTACCGCTAACTTCAAGGTTGAGTTCCATGACCAATACCACTCTTCGACGCAGCTTCTTCAATCGTTACTGGAAGAAGATCCTGATCTTCCTCTCCGTCTTCGGCCCTGCGACCATTACTGCCATGTCAGATAATGATGCTGGTGGAGTTGCCACCTACTCGATCGCAGGTGCAAAACTCGGTTATCCGATCCTTTTCCTGCTCGTCATCATCACCATCCTACTCGGCGTGACTCAGGAAATGGGCATGCGCCTGGCCATTATCAGCCGCAAGGGTCTGGCCGATTTGATCCGCGAGAAGTTCGGTGTCCGCACGGCCATGTTCATGTTCGGCGCTTTGTTGATTGCCAATCTTGGTACCTTGATCACGGACCTGTCTGCGGTCAAGACAACCAGCGCCATGCTCAACCTTCCGGCTATTCCAGCGATAGTGGTCATCCTGTTGATTTCCTTCCTTTTTATTGTGAAGGGGAACTACAAGCTGACCCAATCCATTATGCTGCTTGCCAGTTTGTTCTATATTTCCTATATTATCTCGGCTATCAAGGCCCAGCCGGATTGGGGCCTGGCGGTCAGCAACTTGTTCTACCCTCACGGCGTCCAGGTCACGCCAACTTATATGCGCGATTACCTGTTGACCGGCATGGGCGTTCTGGGGACGACGATCACTCCCTGGGGACAATTTTTTATAAGCAGTTTTGCTTATGATAAGAAGATCGAACAGGGGAAGATCAATTATTCCCAACTCGAAACTTACTGGGGTGCCTTCCTGACAGATTTCTTTTCTTTTTTCATGATCGTGGCGACTGCTGCAACCCTGTTTGTAAACCATATTCCATTGGTAGCAGGCGAACAAGCTGCCTTGGCGATCAAACCTTTTGCAGGCAACCTGGCTGGCACATTGTTCGCCGTCGGTATTCTTAATGCCGGTTTTATGGGCGTTGTCATCGTTTCGCTCTCTACTGCCTATGCTTTTTCAGAGTTCTTCGGTCTTGCGGGAAGTCTCAATGACAGTTACAAGAAAAGCAAAACCTTCTATATCCTTTTTGCCTTGCAGCTCATAGTCGTAGGTGTGGTGGTTGTGTTCACGAAGTTGTCCTTGTTCAAAGTGGCGATCGTCACACAGACGATCAATGCCATTGCACTCCCTCTTGTTTTTTATTATTTAATCAAGCTGACCAATGACCGCCAGCTCATGGGTCAATTTGCGAACAATAAATTCCAGAAATACTTTGCGATTATCTGCACAGTCGTCATTGTGGTCGCCTCGGTAGCAACGTTGATTTCATATTTTATTAGGACGTAACATTTTTGATGTACTCGCTATGAAAAAAGCACTTATTCCATCAAGGCCCAGGTTTATACCCGGATTTTGGAAAAGGGTGATCGTCTTCCTTTCCATTTTTGGTCCGGCGACCATCACAGCCATGGCTGATAATGATGCCAGTGGCGTGGCAACCTATGCGGTTGCGGGCGCGAAATTGGGTTATCCCATTTTGTTCCTTCTGCTGATCGTCACCGTCCTGTTGGGGATCACACAGGAAATGGGCATCCGTCTGACAATTGTCACCCGCCGGGGTCTGGCGGACCTGATCCGCGAACGCCATGGGGTGACAGCCTCGGTATTCATTTTCTCAGCTCTTTTCATTGCTAATATGGGTATCCTGATTGTGGATGCGGCCGCCGTGGAGGTCATGGCAGAGCTATTCCATATTCCACCTGCCCCGATGGTGATCCTTGTCTGTGCGATCGCCTATTTTGTGATCGTAAAGGGAAACTATAAATTTACCCAGTATTTCATGCTTGTCGCCTGTCTTTTTTTCATCGTTTATATTATCTCAGCGGTAAAGGCTCGACCTGATTGGGGGTTGGCGCTGGGTAACCTCTTGTACCCTCATGGCGTTGCGGTCACATCCCAGTATCTTCGCGATTTCCTGATCATCGGCATGGGCGTCCTTGGCACAACGGTCACCTCGTGGGGGCAGTTCTTCATCAGCAGTTTCTCTTCCGACAAGAAGATTGAGAAAGGCAAAATTTCGTATTCTCAATTGGAGACATACTGGGGAGCGTTCCTGACCGACTTCTTTTCATTCTTTATGGTTGTAGCCACCGCCGCGACACTATTTATCCATGGTGTGGCGCTTACCTCTGGCGAACAAGCAGCCCAAGCTATTCAACCCTTCGCCGGCAACCTGGCTGG
This sequence comes from uncultured Anaerolineales bacterium, assembly GCA_903884265.1. Taxonomy (GTDB): domain Bacteria; phylum Chloroflexota; class Anaerolineae; order Anaerolineales; family Villigracilaceae; genus UBA877. The sequence goes on from CAISEG010000065.1 coordinate 7,764, forward strand.
CGAACTTTTTGGCATTGGGATTCTGAATGCTGGTTTTATGGGACTTGTGGTGGTTTCGCTCTCCACTGCTTATGCCTTTGCCGAGTTCTTTGGTGTTTCCGGCAGCCTGGATGATTCGTTTAAGAAGAGCAAGACTTTCTACATCATCTATTTGTTCCAATTGATCCTGGCGTGCGTCATCGTCCTGTTCCCCCAAGTATCCTTGTTCAAGATTATCATTGCCACACAGGTCATCAGTGCCTTCACTCTCCCGCCGATTTTCTACTACCTTATTCGATTTACTAGTGATAAAGAGTTGATGGGAGAATTTGTTAACAATGCTTTCCAGAAATATTTCGCAATTATCTGTACAGTACTGATCGTGATAGCTTCTATTTTCACCATAGCAAGTCTCTTTATGAAATTTTAACCTCCCCTTAATTTAACGCGTCACGCGTTAAGTTACATTTCACCTCCATGATGATTTAACACAACCGGCCACGCCATAGAAGCTCGGCCGGTTGTGTTGATGTTCTCAGATTAATCAGAAGAAGGTTTATCTCGTTTCGCTTGGATCTCCGCCCGCGTTTGGGCGTGACCAGCGCGGCTGAGTGGGTAAAAGATGGCAAAGATGATGCCTCCTAGCAGGAGCACCGAGGGTACTGGCCCGATCAATATACGGATTGCAAGGATGGTCGATGGCTTCTGAGTGGTGGCATTCGATACATAACCGCTCCAGTCCAGGACCAGCAGAGTCAGGGGAATGGCAATGGAGGAGGCGATTTTTTTGAAGAGCGAAACCAGGCTGTAGAAGACCCCCTCGTGCCGCTGCCCGGTTGCCAGTTCATCCACTTCGACCGCGTCCGGGATGATCGCCCATGTCAGCACATGGATAGCCGAGACTCCGATGCCTGCCAGGATGGCCATCACCATAACTAGTGGGAATCCGGCGGATGGACTGAGGAAAATGAGCCCGATCATGATCGCCGACAGAAAGACCATCCCGGCCACATAAGCCTTGCGCTTGTCAGTCTTGCGCGAGGCCCAATTCCAGAACGGCAGGACGAGCAGGGCAGTGACAAAGATCGCCCCGAGGATGATATCGCTCTGACCTTCCATATTCATGCGATATTTCAGGAAGTACAGCAGGAAAGCTTGGATGATGTCCGCCGCTGTCCAGGTGAAAAGGAATATCCCGGCAGCAAATAGGAAAGGCCGGTTCTTCCAGACCGCCCGCAGTGACTCCCGCAGGCTTGGCTGGGACTGGGTGTAATATTCCGGTTTCTCGCGTGTTCCAAAGAAGGTGAACAGCAGCGGCAGGGCGCAGACCGCTCCGAAGATGATCCCCATCATAAAAACCCGGCCGGTATTCTCGGGTCGCATGGACCCGATGATCAACAACGGCACGATGAAGGCGACCAGGCTTCCCAGGATGGAAAAGGCCATCCGGAAGGTGGTCAGGGACGTGCGCTCATCGTAATCCTGGGTCAGTTCGGGGGTCAGGGCCGCGTACGGCATGGTGACGAAAGTGTAGGAAGTATCGAACAGGAAGTAAGCCGCGGCGTAATAGGCGCACAAAAGGAACTGGCTGTCTGTTGGAGGGCGGTACCACATCATCGCGAACATCAAGCCGAACGGGATGAAGCCGAAGAGTAGGAATGGCCGCCGCCTTCCCCAGCGGGAGCGTACCCGGTCGGTGTAGAAACCGATCAGCGGGTCGTTAATGTAGTCCCACGTGCGGCCGATGAAGATTGCCAGGGCGGCGTAGGCAGGCTTCACCCCCACCACATCGGTCATAAAGATGGCGAACAGCACCTGCATGGTCGTGTCGGTGCAGGCAAACCCGAAGTCACTGATGCCGTAGAAGAATTTTGTAATGCGGGGAAGTCGGTCTTGGATGGCGGTCGTCATGTGGGTTTCCTTTGGACTTCAGAAATGAAATGGATTTTGTATTAATTATAGTGCTAAACACCAGACAACCCCCAGGGATGTTATTAAAAATGGATGTTTCTTACGGGCTTGTGACATCCGGCTCGCTGGTCTTTCTTCAGGGGTTGGTAAAACCGAACAGGCAAGGAAAACCTCGCCCATTCCTTTGTTTACCGGCTGCTTGAAAAAGCATCGATCAGTGTTTGCTTGATCAAGGTCGCATTCGGTTCCAGGCATACGTTGATGTTTGGTTCCCCGGTCGGGACAACCACGGTCTGTCCGATGTGGTCCCCTTCTTCTGTGACAACATCCAAATGCAGGGGTTGGAAACCACACAGGTCATGATTGAGCATGATCTCCGAAGCCATCAGGTCCCAGATATAGAAATTTTGCTTCCCCGTGGAATCGATCAAACCGTCATAGATATCGGCGGCAAAGTTGGCAATTCGCCCGCCTGCGCGCCATTGGCTGGTATCCATCTTGCTGATCTGCACCTGGTTGGTTGCGTCCAGAGGGATTAGGTACATCTTCAATCCAGATTCGAAGACTTCCTTGGTTGCCTGCGGATCCGAATATGGGTTCCAATCCGCGTAGGTGTTGGCGGAATCCGGATAGAAATCGTGGACGTTGCCTGGAATGTAAACCGCGCCGCCCATCATATAGAGCGCGGCGATATTATCTCGGATTTCGGGGGCTTTTCGCAGGGCCAGAGCCAGGTTGGTGAAAGGCCCACTGAAAAAGAGCGTGACCGGCACTGGCGACTGCTTGACAACGGAGATGATCAGATCTGCATCATTCTGGACAGGATAGGTTTTATTTGCATTCGGGATCGGCCAGCCCCAAAAGGTACCGGCTGCTTGTCGGATCCATTCCGGAAAACCATCGCTGGCTGAGATGGGTCCATCCTGACCGGCCCCCAGCGGGATATTGCTAAACCCAAAGTTATCCAGCATCCGGCCAATATGTTGGATGTAGACCGCGGGGTGTGCCTCACCGTAGGAGATACCGACTGCTTTCAAATCTACGCTGGATTGCGTAAGCAGGTATAGCAGGGCAGATGTCCCGTCCGGGCTGCCATCGTCGTCGTCAATGATTGGTATCCTCTGTGCTGCCTCAGAGGTGGGGGTGGGTTCCTTGCGAACCAGTGCGCCGGTGGTCTCACCGTAGTCACCCCGGCTGGTATATTGCAAGCTGCCGTCAGGCAATAATTGAAGATAGTCCCGCCCTTCGCCGCTGCAAGTGGCTGTTTTGTCCCCGGCATGGAATTCATAAACGCCACCTGCCTCACCTACCAGGGTGAACGTTCCTGAACACGGCAGGCTGAGATCATATGTCCCGCAAACAGCTCCAACCTGGCAGGCTGCCTGGATGGTGATGGTGACTTGCATCCCGAGGCTGCCGTTCAAAGCGTTTCCGGTCCATGTTCCCGAAAGGGGGAAAGCAATTGGCTGGGTAGGAATTTGAGTTGGAATCTGGGTTGGAGTTTGGGATGGCCTTTGAGTAGCCACTACCGGATGGAGGGTGGGCGTGGACGGTTTGGCTGGGGAAAGACATCCTGTCAGCAGGAAAGCCAGGATGAGACCAGCGGAAACAGCGGCAGTGCTTGGATTTCCTCGCCTCAAATTTGTGGATTGCATCAGATCCTCCTTGACAGGGTCGTAAATAATGAATGATTGCTTCTCTCTCGGTTTGATTCATTACCAGCGGCAGGGCTGGCCATTCCATCGATAATTCTCGCCCATCTCCTATGAATGAGAAGATAATTTTATCTCCTTTCTAGGGTTTTCTCAAAGACGGGAAGGGTATTTCTCGGGCGCATTCTCATTGGGAATAAATGACGAAAAAAGGGGTTCAGAGTGCGAAGCACCCTGAACCCCTTTTTTGCACAATTTTTCTTTTACTCGCTCACCCGTCGGAACCGCCAGGCGGCTAGCAGGAAGAACAACATTGCATACCCGGCCAGCGCCGCGCAGGGCAGCAGGACCGAGTTGAACCCCAGGCCGCGTGCCACGATGTTCTTAAACCCGTCCATCGCCCACGCGACCGGCGACACATGCCCGATGGCCTGGAAGGCAGACCCGGTGTATTCAAGCGGCACCCAGGCCCCGCCCAATCCGGAAAGCACAAACATCGGGATCAGCGAGAAGATGATCGCTTGTTCCTCGGATTTCGCCATGACACCAATCAGAAGCCCGAGCGCCGCGATGCAGATCGCCGTCACCGTTGCCACCAACAGGCTCGCCAGTGGGACACGCAGGTAGTCCACGTGCAGGAGTTGCCCAAAGAGGATCAGGATCATGAATTGGACGAAGATCAGCGTGAAGATCGCCAGGTAATGTCCGAAAAGGATCTGGAAGCGGGTGGTGGCGGTGGTCAGCAGGCGCTGGAGCGAGCGGGTTTTGCGTTCGTTGACGATCACCGTGGCGCACG
>CAISEG010000066.1 GCA_903884265.1 uncultured Anaerolineales bacterium
AGGTGAGTATAATGCGAAACGGGGGTGCCCGTCAAGCAGGAGAGTACGATATAATTTTCCAAATGGAGAAATTATGAATATCTTCCTTACCGGCGGAGCAGGCTACATTGGCTCTGCTACCGCAGAAGCACTTCTCAATGCGGGAGATTCTGTCACTGTCTACGATTCGCTCGTAACCGGATATCAGGCCGCGGTTCCCAAGGAGGCGCACTTTATTCGGGGGGAGCTCGGCGATCCCATCGCATTAAATGCTGCCCTGGCTTCGGAAAAGTATGACGCGGTGATGCATTTCGCAGCCTTTATTATGGCGGGTGAGTCAATGAAAGACCCCGGCAAATTCTTCCTGAATAACCTGTCTAATTCTTTGCAACTGATCGAAGCCGCGACTCGCGCCGGCGTGGATCGGTTCGTGCTATCGTCCACGGCGGCAGTGTATGCCTCCAACGATGCACCCCTAAATGAAGATTCCCCCCTTGACCCGGCCAATCCTTATGGTTTTACCAAACTTGCCGTTGAGCAGGCCCTGGAATGGTATCGCAAGATCCATGGACTGCACTATTCCGCCCTGCGTTATTTCAATGCCTGCGGCGCTTTACCGGGAAGGGGTGAAGCGCACCAGCCTGAATCACATCTTATCCCGTTGGTGTTAAAGGTTGCCCTTGGTCAGAGCGATGCTGCTTCCATTTACGGGACGGATTACCCGACTCCGGATGGCACCTGCATTCGCGATTATATCCACATCGCCGACCTGGTCTCGGCACACCTTTTAGCGTTGGAAGCATTGAGCGAACAGGATCAGCTGGTCTACAATCTTGGCAATGGGAATGGGTACTCGGTTCGGCAAGTGATCGAGACCGCCCGCCGTGTGACCGGTCACCCGATCCCGGTGGTTGAGTCCCCGCGCCGTCAAGGCGACGCGCCGCGTTTGGTAGCTTCGTCTGAAAAAATCCGTCGTGAACTGGGCTGGACGCCACAGCATCCCGATTTGACCGACATTATTACCAGTGCCTGGGACTGGCACCGCACCCACCCGCAAGGATACCAGGAAGAATAATGGAAAAAGCGACCACTTTCATCGTAGTCATCGTGGGATGGATTTTTTCGCTGTGCCTGCATGAGTTCTCACATGCTGTTGTGGCCTATTATGGTGGAGACACCAGTGTTAAGGACAAGGGCTACCTGACCTTCAACCCGCTCAAATATACCCATCCGGTGTATTCAATCGTCCTGCCGGTGGTCTTCCTCCTGCTGGGCGGGATCGGCTTGCCAGGCGGAGCAGTGTATATCGAAACCTGGCGGCTGCGCAGCAAGCGCTGGGAGAGTGCCGTCTCGCTGGCTGGGCCGGCATCCAACCTGGTACTGGCGATCCTCCTTACGACCATTCTTAACTTTCTGCCGATCAGCTCAAGTGGTATTTGGCCGGGAGTGGCATTCCTGGCTTTGATGCAGCTCTCAGCGCTGGTGCTCAATTTGATACCCGTGCCGCCCTTTGATGGGTACCGCGCCCTGGCGCCTTACCTCAACCGGCAACTGCGTTTCAATATCGACCAGTACAGCAATATCATCATGATGGTCGTTTTTGTCGTCCTGTGGTATGTGCCATTTGTAAACGATTTCTTCTGGCTGGTTATCTTCCAGATTTCCAACTGGCTGCACATCCCGGTTCTGCTGGCAATCCAAGGTTTGAACCTCTTCCAGTTCTGGCGCTAGCATTCCTTGATGGGGGTTTCTCACTCTGGAAAACGTACCTCTAAAATTCTAACACCCCTCTTATTGACGCCCCTCGATTGGACATGGTATCATTGATTCCTGGGTCATTAGCACTCTCTTCTTGAGAGTGCTAAATATGCAAATAAGACGGTCGCGAATTAAAATGAATGATCTCACCGAGCGCCAACGCCTGATCCTTGCCCTGGTTGTGCGTCACTACACTGAAACTGCCCAGCCGGTTGGTTCAGCGCGCCTGGTGGAGCGTTATTACCTTGAAATGAGCACTGCCACCGTCCGCAACGAAATGGCTGCGCTGACCGAGTCCGGTTACCTGCGCCAGCCGCATACATCGGCAGGGCGGGTTCCCACTGAGGAAGGCTACCGATATTTCGTGACCCATGTGGTATATCCATCCGACCTGCCCGAACCGGCGCGCGACACCATATCGCACCAGTTTCACCAGGCTCGTCAGGATGTGGAGCAATGGATGCCACTGGCAGCTTCCATCCTGGCGCAACATTCGCGTGCGGCTTCCATCGTTACTGCGCCGCATTCGGAGCGTTCTCATTATAAACATGTGGAGCTCATCTCCACTCAGGGACGGCAGGTGTTAATGGTGCTGGTCATGACCGGCGGGGAAGTCAGCCAGCAGATCCTGACCCTTGCCGAGCCGGTCTTGCAGGAACGTCTGTCTGCTGCCGCTGACCGGCTCAATCAGGTCTGCATTGGCAAGACTACTGAAGAAATCGCAGCTTTTCCTGTGAGGGCTGTTTCCCTGGAAAAAGATATTCTGACCCTTGTCCTTCAGGACATGAACCATGGGGAACAACGTATATCGGGTGAGATCTACCTCGACGGTTTGACCAATGTTCTCTCCGAACCGGAATTTCTTGAATCCGGAGATGCCCGGCGGGGGGCCGTGCATTTGTTCGAGGAACGTTCACTGCTGCAAGACCTGCTGGCTCGCACAACCAACAATGCAACAGTGGGCGTTGTGCAGGTGTTAATTGGCGGAGAGGGCAAATGGGAGGAATTGAAAGAATGTTCGGTCGTCTTGGCTCGCTATGGGATCCCCGGCCTTGTCACTGGCACGCTGGGCGTTTTTGGGCCGATGCGCATGCCATACGCGCGCACCATCCCCACCGTTCGCTTTATGGCCGATCTATTGAGCGGTTTGGTATCTGAAACAATGATAGGTGAAGAAAATGACTAAGAAAGAGAAGATGCATCAGGCTGAACCAGAGGCAGACGCGACGCCGGTTGAAGTTCCTGGAACTGAAGAGACCCTGGACGATTCTAATGCATTTGCCGAACTCGAAAAACAATTGGCCGAAGCCCTGTCGCAGGCCGCTGAATATAAGGATGGCTGGCAGCGCTCCCTGGCTGACTTCCAAAACTACCGGCGGCGTATCGAGGCTGAAAAGGCTGAAACCTACCAGATCGCAGTTGGGAGCATCATTAAACGGTATTTGCCAGTCCTGGATGATATGGAACGTGCCCTGGCGGCGCGTCCAGCTGACCTAGCCTGGGTGAACGGCATCGAGTTGATCTACCATAAACTGCAATCCATCCTGGAGGCTGAGGGCTTAAAGCGCATTGAAGCCGAGGGGCAGATGTTCGATCCGAACTTCCATGAGGCGATCATGCTGGAACCTGCGGAGGGTGTTGAGAGTGGACACATCATTGCTGTCGTCCAGAATGGGTACATGATCGGCGAGCGCGTCATCCGCCCGGCTCAGGTCAGGGTGGCACAATAATTGGTTAGAGGCGGGGTTTCTCGCTTCCTTGAAAGACCGGGAAGGTGGCCCCTGCCATAATTTTATCTCTGGAGAATTTATCATGTCAAAAATCATTGGAATCGACCTGGGAACAACAAACTCGGTGGGGGCGGTGATGATGGGGGCTGAACCGGTCGTCATCTCGTCCTCAGAAGGAGAGCGGCTGGTGCCGTCGGTGGTGGCGATCAATAAAAACCACGAACGGCTGGTGGGACGGGTGGCCCGCAACCAGGCTATCGTAAATGCCCAGAACACCATTTTTTCCATCAAGCGTTTCATGGGTCGCAAATACGAAGACCCGGAAGTTCAGCGCACTCTGCCGCGCGTCCCATATACGGCGCTGCCTGCCGACAACGGGGATGTGCGGGTGAAGATGGATGACAAGGAATATTCTCCGCCGGAAATTTCGGCCATGATCCTGGCGAAGATCAAACGTGATGCGGAAGCCTACCTCGGCGAACCTGTCACGCAGGCGGTGATTACTGTTCCAGCTTACTTTAACGATGCGCAGCGCAATGCGACGAAAGATGCCGGCAAGATCGCCGGCCTGGACGTTATGCGCATCATCAACGAACCGACTGCATCCTCGTTGGCCTATGGCTTGGATAAGAAGACCAACGAAATTATCGCGGTCTATGATTTGGGGGGTGGGACGTTTGATATTTCCATCCTGGATGTAGGTGAAGGCGTTTTTCAAGTGCGATCCACCAATGGCAATACCTTCCTGGGTGGCGATGATTTTGACCAGCGCGTCATAGATTATTTTGTCCAGGAATTCCAGAAAGAGAGCGGGATCGACTTGCGGCAGGACAGGCAGTCACTTCAGCGTTTACGGGAAGCTGCTGAGAAGGCCAAGATCGAACTCTCTACGATGATGCAAACCGAAGTAAATCTGCCCTATCTCACAGCTAATGCTTCCGGTCCCAAGCACCTGGTGATGACCATGACGCGTGCCAAACTTGAGCAACTCACTGCTGACCTAGTGGAAGGCACATTGACCCCGCTCAAACAGGCACTGGCCGATGCAGGTCTATCGGCTTCAAATATTAACGAGGTTGTCATGGTGGGTGGCATGACCCGTATGCCCGCCGTTCAAGAAGCCGTCCGCCATTTCTTCGGCAAGGAACCTCATAAAGGCGTCAATCCCGACGAGGTGGTGGCTATTGGCGCAGCCATCCAGGCAGGTGTACTAAGCGGTGAGGTGAAGGATATTCTCCTTCTGGATGTCACCCCGCTCTCGCTCTCCATCGAAACTTTGGGCGGCGTTGCCACCCCACAGATCGAGCGCAATACCACCATCCCGACCCGCAAGAGCCAGGTCTTCTCGACTGCCAGCGACAGCCAGACACAGGTTGAAATCCACGTTCTGCAAGGGGAACGACCAATGGCCGTGGATAACAAGTCACTTGGCAAGTTCATCCTGGATGGCATTCCCCCAGCACCGCGCGGCATTCCTCAGATCGAGGTAACCTTTGATATTGACGCCAATGGCATTTTAAATGTCAATGCACAGGACAAGGCCAGCGGACGCAGCCAGCATATCACCATTACAGCCTCGTCTGGCCTGGCAAAAGATGAAGTGGAACGGATGCGCAAGGAGGCCGAGTCCCATGCCGCCGAGGATAAGAAACGCCGTGATTTAATCGAGGCCAGGAATACCGCTGACAATTCAATTTACGGGGCGGAGAAGGTTTTAAACGAACTCGGTGAAAAAGTTCCGATGGAGGTCAAGACTGAGGTCCTGGCATCCGTGGATGAGGTCAAGAAGGTGAAAGAGAGCGACGACGAGCCAACCATCCGCAAAGCCGTGGATGCTCTCAGCCAGGCAGTCCAGAAAGTCGGCGTGGCAGCTTACCAGCAGGCGGCTCCTCTGGATCCTGAAGACGCTTCGAACCAACCCGGACCGGATGCCGGTCCCGATGTGGTGGACGGTGAAGTAAAAGATAGCTAGCCTCCTTTTGGCGGGATCACCCGCCAATTAAGGCAATGAGAGTATCAATGACCAATCGCGACTATTATGAAATTCTCGGCATCTCCAGGGATGCCTCAACGGATGATATCAAGACTGCTTTCCGCAAACTGGCGCGCCAGTACCATCCGGATGTGAGCAAGGAACCGGACGCCGAGGAAAAATTTAAGGAAATTAACGAGGCCTACGGCGTCCTTTCGGACCCACAAAAGCGAGCCCGTTATGACCAGTACGGCCGCGCCGGCCTGGGCGAAATGGGCGGCATGCCCGATTACGCTACGATGGACTTCTCGGATATCTTCGAGCAGTTTTTCGGGATTAACATGGGCGGCGGAGGTCGTTCGCGCCGCCCGCGACGGGGCCGCGACCTGCAAGTGCGCCTGGATTTGAGTTTCGACGAAGCCGTTTTTGGCGCTGAGAAGACAGTTGAGGTGACTCGCAACGAAACGTGCGGGACCTGCCATGGCTCGGGTGCTGAACCAGGCACCAGCCCGCAGCGCTGTGGCACCTGTGGCGGGCGTGGTGAGGTCCGCCAGGTGCGCCAGACGATCTTTGGTTCGATGATGCAATCCGGACCATGCCCAACCTGTGGCGGGCGCGGTGAGGTCATCTCCACACCCTGTCATACTTGCCGCAGCTCCGGGCAGGAACGAAAAACGATCAAGAAAACCGTCCAGGTTCCAGCAGGCGTGGACAATGGCACACAGATACGACTGGCAGGGGAAGGCGAGCCGGGAACGTTGGGAGGCCCGCAGGGCAACCTGTACCTCCTGCTGGCTGTCCAGTCGCACAAGTTCTTCAAACGCCGGGAGAACGACATCCTGCTCAACCTGGACATAAACGTGGCTCAGGCTGTGCTTGGTGCGGAGGTGGATGTGCCGACTGTGGATGGATCTTCGAAACTGAAGATCCCCGCCGGGACGCAGCCGGGTAAGGTGTTCACGCTCAAAGCGCGCGGCGTACCCCACCTGCGCAAGAGCGGGCGCGGGGACGAACTGGTGATTGTCAATATTGATATTCCATCCAAGCTGACGAAGGAACAGCGCGACCTGTTTGAGAAATTGGCGGCCACGCTCGGCACAACCGTTAAGCCGAAGGAAAAGGGTTTTTTGGACTGGTTGAATGAGGCTTTGGGTGGATAGCCACCGGTAAAATTGAGTGAACCATCCCCCCGTCTCACCTGGAGGCGGGTTTGTTTTCCTGTAGTATGATTGGCGCACTCTACGCGGAGATAGCGGCAACGATAACAGAATGAAAAGGTACCTCCTTAAAATCTGGCGAATCCTGCCCTTCTGGATGCAGCGAATCGCCGCAGTTATCATCCGTCCGAGCTTCCATGTGGCGGTGGGGGGAATGATCTTCAACGAACAGGGGAAACTCCTCCTTTGTTGCCACACCTACCGCCGCCTGCATCCCTGGGGATTGCCAGGCGGCGATTTGAAGTTTGACGAAGACCCGGTGGATGGGATCAAGCGGGAAATCCTGGAGGAAACCGGATTGACGATTCGGAATGCCCGTCTCCTGCTGGCTGAAAACTCCGCCGAAATCCATCAGGTTGCCCTGACCTATCATTGCACCGATGTCAGCGGCACCTTCATCCCAAACGAAGAAGTTTCAAGTATCCGCTATTTCGAACCTGACATGCTCCCCGTTTTCTTCCAGGAACAGCGAGCAACGATCGAAAAATGCCTGTTGATCCTTAATTCCGAGAAATGAGAGAACCTATGAACTGGCTTGAAGTTTCCCTGACCGTGAACGGTGAACTGGCAGAAGCCGTAGCAGATGTGCTGGCGCGTTTTGCCCCCAATGGCGTGACGACTGAGCAGGCCGTCAAATTCAATGACGAGGAAGACGAATGCACGCCGGTCGGACCGATCACTGTGCGCGCTTACCTTAGGGCCGATGAAAGCCTCGAAGAAACCCGCCAGAAACTGGAGCAATCGCTCTTCTATTTGAGTATGATCCAGCCATTGCCCGTACCGGTCTTCACGCCGCTCGAGGATCAAAATTGGATGGAAGCCTGGAAGGAACGCTACCAGCCGATCCCGATCGGCAAGCGGCTGATCATTGTCCCGGCCTGGCTTGAATCGCCGGATGCCTCCCGCATGACCATCAAAATTGACCCCGGTATGGCCTTTGGGACGGGGACACACCCGACTACCCAATTGTGCCTGGAGTTAATGGAATCAAATACACCGAAAGACGGCGATGTGATCGATGTCGGCTGCGGCTCCGGGATTCTTTCGGTTGCTGCGCTAAAACTTGGCGCCGGCTTTGCTTTGGGTGTGGATATTGACGAGGCCTCGGTCAAGGCAAGCCGTGAGAACTCAGACGCAAACGGAATTCCCGAAGATCAATTTGCCATCGGGCTGGGTTCGGTGACAGAGGTACTGGCTGGCAGGTTCCAGGTGTCATCCAAAGACGGTGGCCGGGAGATCCGGAACGCCCCGCTTGTACTGGCAAATATCCTTGCCCCGATCATCATCCGTCTTTTCGACATGGGTCTTGCAGAATTGGTGTCGCCGGGCGGGGTGCTCATCCTTTCGGGTATCCTGGCAGAACAGGCCGAAGGGGTGATTTCCTGTGCGGAAGCGCGTGGTTTAAAATTGGTGGAAAGGCGCCAGATAGAGGACTGGGTGGCGCTGCTGGTGCGCTAATTGCTTTCAGACTCTTGGGGCCGCCATAATAGCATTGATTCTCTTTCGATGATGAAGGTTTAAGGTCAACCTTCGGCATTTTTTGTGCTATCATACGAACACGATGACACGCCGCCGTTTGGTACTTTACCTTCTGCTGAATGCCCTCGTTTCAGCTCTCGTGACGGGAGCCATCCTGTTCTTTTACGACCGTACCGGCCAAAAAACGGACTGCGGCACGAGCGATCCAGGCCCCACTCTCGCTTCTGGTGATATTAAGGTAGAAATCATCAACGTCACCGGCACAGGGGTGCTGGCCAGTGAGGCCATCATCATCCAGAATAAAGGTGAAGCAGCACTCCTGCTGACCGGTTGGATGCTCAAAGACAGCCAGGGTGGCATATTCACTTTCCCGCAATTGACGCTTTATCCCGGTGGAATCGTGCAGGTACATACGGGGACCGGTACGAATACTGCTGCAGACCTCTACTGGCAGGGTTCTGTGGCGGTCTGGAAATCCGGCGAACTGGTTGCCCTCTACGATATACACAGCATCGCCCGCGCCTTTTATCGTGTTCCTTAACTAATGGAAATTTCTTATGACCCAAGCTCTGTATAACAAATGGCGTCCCCAGAAATGGGATGAGATCGTCGGGCAACAACATGTTGTCCAGACGCTGCGCAATGCCGTGATCGGTAACCGCGTGTCGCATGCGTATCTGTTTGCAGGTCCGCGCGGCACCGGTAAGACCACCGCTGCCCGTTTGCTGGCGAAGGCTGTCAACTGCCTGAACGAAGATCCGGCAACCCGACCGTGCAACGAGTGCGCCCATTGTTTGGCAGTCAACGAGGACCGCTTTCTCGACCTGATCGAAATTGACGCTGCATCCAACACCTCTGTGGAAGATGTGCGCGACTTGCGCGACAAGATCAACTTCACCCCCAACCAGGGTACCTACAAAGTTTATATTATCGACGAAGTCCACATGCTTTCCCCGCAGGCCTTCAATGCCCTGCTGAAAACTCTCGAGGAGCCGCCCGCCCACGCCATTTTTATCCTGGCCACCACCGAGATGCATAAGATCCCGGCCACTGTACTCTCCCGCTGCCAGCGTCACGAGTTCCGCCGTGTCCCTGTGGACGCTATTGTGGGCCAACTGGAACATATTGTTGAAGCGGAGAAGCTGACCACCGAACCCGAAGCATTGACGCTCATCGCTCGACAGTCTGCGGGAGGAATGCGCGACGCCATATCCCTGCTTGACCAGATGGCCTCTACCGGAAAGGAAATCACATTAGGCCTGACGCAGACCGTGCTTGGCACAGCTACCAGCCAGACAGTCATTGAACTGGTTGAGGCAGTGTTAGATCGGCAACCTGCAGCAGGTATGAACGCGATCCATACCGCTCTGGATTCCGGGACCGACCCGCGCGTTTTGGCGCGACAGGTGGTGGACTATCTACGAGCGCTGTTGCTCGTACAGTTGGGCAATGTCTCACAGGTTGACCTGGCAGCAGATTCTCGTGCCCAAGCCGAAAGACATGCGAAGGCTTTTTCCTCGTCGGATGTTTTGCGCATGATCAAAATTTTTAACAACGCTGCAACCGACCTGCGCGGCGGCTGGCAGCCCGCCCTACCTTTGGAAATGGCACTGGCCGAAGTCGTTGAAGCACCAAAGACGCTGTTTCAAAGTGACTGGCCTGCTGCTGCGATCAAGACTCCTGAAAAGGTAACCGCTGAAAAACCAGCAGCCATGCTCCCAGCCCAGAAAGAAGCCAAAAAAAACGGATCAGTGACTGAGCCGACTGAGTCCCGACCTGAGGTTAAAGCCCTTGATGAGAAAATGGCGGAGATACCGGTTAACACAGCTGCTAAGGAAGCCGAAAAGCCCCTTGAAGGAATCAGCCATGTCACCCTTGAACAATTGACGAAGGCCTGGAAACAAATTCGAGCGCTGATCAAACCGCAGAGTCCATCACTGGACGGATTACTCAATTCTGGCAGGCTCCTAGAAGTCAAGAATGGTGTGTTGGTAATTGGTTATGCAACTGAAATTCTTCGGTCGAAGGTGGATACACCGGAGCAGAATGAAATTACTTGTAAAGCGATTTTAGATGTATGTGGGTTTAATCTCTCGGTAAAATATGTTGTCACCGATGCCAAACAGTCCACTCCGCGAGATGTCAAAGCGGACGGCATGGTTGCCGCGGCCCTGAAAAAGGGCGGCGAGATAGTGGATATTCAGGAGTAATTATGGC
>CAISEG010000067.1 GCA_903884265.1 uncultured Anaerolineales bacterium
CGAAGTCAGCATGCACGATGGCTCGACTATACTTCTGAAGAAACTTGAAAAAGACTATGATCCTACCAGCCGGGCGAATGCCTTCCAGATATTGGAAAGCGCCCAGCTTAATACCTGGTTGGTGACCGGTCTGCTCTATATCGACGAGTCCAAACCCACCCTTACCGAGACCTTCAACCTGGTGAACACTCCCCTTAACCGTCTTGCCGATCGAGAACTGCGGCCCGAGCCTGAAACAATTGTCAAGATAAATGCGATGATGTTTTAGAAAAGTTTTTAAATCTTATAGTTCCAAATACCAACAGGTCTAACAATAACAAGATTCGCCTTGTTAGACCCGAGTATTTAATAGGTAATTCAGCTTGTACGATTATAAAGACATGATAGACTTATGGGTATGGAAATTTCTCAAAATCTCATCCTCCCCAACTCCGAATTGGTTATTTCCTTCATCCGCGCCTCAGGACCCGGCGGACAGAACGTCAACAAAGTAGCTACGGCAGTTCAATTACGATTCGATGTGCGCAATTCGCCATCGTTGACAGAAGATATTAAGGCGCGGTTGGTCAAACTGGCCGGGAACAAAATGACACTAGATGGGGTGCTGGTCATCGAAGCAAAACGCTACCGAACGCAGCAGCAGAACCACTCCGACGCTGAACAAAGGTTGGAGACACTTGTCCTGAAGGCATTGGTTATACCCAAAAGGCGGCGGCCGACACATGCGACAGCTGCGTCACAAGCGAGGCGAATTCGAGCCAAGTTACGTAAGGGGAAAACAAAGCGTTTGCGGCAATCTACCGACGATTGAAATGCCTTCGACTTAATTTCGTAAGCTGATTCAATTTTATCAATCTTACTATTTCACGGTATGCAATAATGCCATATTCGGTTGCCTAAAATCACGCACCGGGAAACCCGACACCACCACCACTTGTCCACCCGGTAGAACAAGACCGCTCTCCCGAAGCGCGTTTTCCACATGCCCGATCATCTCTTCCATCGTATCAGCCCAAGCAACCCGGTAAGGTGTCACGCCCCAGGCAAGAGCCAGACGCTGGTATGTTTCCTCGACCGGTGTGAAGGCTAGCACCGGCACGCATGGACGCGCTTTAGACATAAGGATAGCTGTCCGTCCAGTGCGAGTGAAAACAGCGATTGCTTCCACATCCCGATCCTGAGCAAGCTCTCTTGCAGCGTGGGCAATCGCAACAGCATCGTCATGCTCATCAGTTTCGAGCACCTGCCCATGTCCCCATTGATCATAATTTGCTTCTGCCTGGCGAACGATCCGATCCATCAGTGATACACTTTCTACAGGAAAATCTCCCACCGCAGTTTCTGCTGAAAGCATGACAGCATCCGTTCCGTCGTAGATGGCATTGGCAACGTCGGATGCTTCAGCGCGAGTTGGTAATGGATTGTGTATCATAGACTCGAGCATTTGAGTAGCTGTGATGACGAGTTTTCCTTTACGATTGGCAGCTTGGATGATGCGTTTCTGCGCACCAGGCACATCTTCCGGTGCCATCTCGACGCCTAAATCTCCGCGCGCCACCATCACGCCGTCTACCGTATCCAGAATCTCTTCTAAATTTTCCAACGCTTTTGGGCGCTCAAGTTTTGCGATCAAAAGCGGGCTGTTTTCACCACCCGCTTTGACAAGCTCCAAAACAGCCTTCACGTCCTGTGCGGTTTGTACAAACGACATCGCCACGACGTCCACACCCAGAGGCAGACCAAAGGCTAAATCTTCAGCGTCTTTTTCCGTGAATGCAGGGATATCGAGTGAAGCTCCGGGAAGGTTGATTCCCTTGTGGGACGACAAACCACCGCCAGTTATAACTTCAGCTTCTACTTGCATTTTCCCCGTGGATCGAACTGTCAGAACGAGGCGCCCATCATCCAGCAGGATGCGGTCACCGGGTTTGACAACCCCGAAGAGTTGTGGAAAATCTACCGGGATGGAAATGCCAAAAGGCTGGGAGGCATCCTCCGGGTAAAACTGAACGCGTTGACCTGTCATGAGAGCAATTGGTTCGGGCAGTACACCGACGCGGATCTTTGGTCCTTGTAAATCCTGGAGGATTGCAAGGGGACGCCCTAGGCGAGCGGCAACGGTACGCAGGGAAAGGATACGGGCTGCGTGTGATTCGTGTGTTCCATGGGAAAAATTCAAGCGGGCAACATCCATCCCTGCCTCCAGTAATTTCTCGAGGACAGACTCATCCTGGCTGGCAGGACCCATTGTTGCTACAATTTTCGCTTTTCTTTCCATCGCTCTATTATATGCCAAAGGGCGGCTGGCTAGCCGCCCGTATTAATACCGGTTAATTAAAGACTCTGATCGGTTAGGTCCAGTTCAGTTCATTGGCCTGCTTTTCGAGGTCTGCCCTGAAATCTGGATGCGCAACGCCTACGAGCTCTTTAACCCGTTGCCGGATAGACTTGCCGTATAGATCAGCCACGCCATATTCAGTAACGACATAATGGATATGGTTGCGGCCCGTGACGACACCAGCTCCCTGTTTGAGCATCGGGACAATCTTACTCAGTAGAGTACCATCCTTCATAACATTGGTACTTGGCATGGCAATGATCGGGACACCACCCTTCGACCGGGATGCACCATAGATAAAATCGAGTTGGCCTCCGATTCCGCTAAAGAATTTAGGGCCTATACTGTCTGCGCAGACCTGGCCGGTCAGGTCTATTTCAATGGCTGAGTTAATCGCCACCATACGTTCATTTTGGGCAATGACAAATGGGTCGTTGACATACTCGGTTCGGCGAAATTCGCACAACGGGTTATCGTTCACCCAACTGTACAGGCGCTGCGAACCAAGAACAAAACCTAGCACGATCTTGCCAGGGAGCAAGGTTTTGCGGGCACTCGTAAGAACGCCTGCCTCCACCAGATCAATAACGCCATCCGAAATTAGTTCGCTATGTACGCCTAGATCTTTTTTATGAAACAAGAATTTCAAAACCGCGTCCGGTATCGCCCCAATACCCATCTGCATGGTGGCGCCATCTGGAATGAGGTCAGCAACGTAACCAGCCAGCCGTTCGGTAATTGGATCGATATTCTCTCCAGACATGGGCATTTCGGGGATGGGGTAATTGACCGGCACAATATGCGTCAGGCGGCTGACATGGATGAACGA
>CAISEG010000068.1 GCA_903884265.1 uncultured Anaerolineales bacterium
CGGCCAGGGGCTTTACCCGCAGGACTGGGTCCAGATTGGGTCCGATAGCAACATTCCGGTGACCGAAGGCAGCCTGGGGACATGGGACACGACCGGGCTCAACGGCCTGTACGCCATGCGCCTGATGGTGGTGCGCAGCGAGCGACGCGTCGACCAGGCCGTGGTACAGGTGACGCTGGATAACACCCCGCCGCAGGTGGCCATCTCCTACCCACAAGCCGCACAGGAGATCAGCCTGGCGCAGGAACCGCAGGTAGCCCTGCAGGCCCAGGTGAACGACCCCTTCCTGGTGAAGGTGGAATTCTACGTGGATAGCATCATGGTGGGGGAAACCGACACGGCACCCTTTGGGGTGGTCTGGCAGGCAAAAGCCGGGAGCCATACCTTGCAGGTGGTAGCCACCGACCGGGCCGGGAATAAATCTGAAGCGAAGATCGAATTTACGGTGAATTAAAGGTCCTTTCTCAGGCATATCCTCTGCTGAAAAAACAAACTCTCCGAGCTCTGTTTCTCTATTTCCATTTCACCCAAGACAGAAAATTAAAACAGGATTTTACGATGAAAACTCGTAAAATCCTGTTTTATTCCTTTTAGAGCTCCTTGTAGAACTGTTTCCTTTTATACCTCTGATAACCTATTCATTGATGGAGGATCTTTATCATCCAGAAGGATAATTTTCAGGAATGCATCCACGACACGGGGATCGTACATTTTTTCACAATTTTGTTTCAATTCCTCGATTATCCTGGAGCTACTGTATGGTTCTTTATATGGGCGCTTATCAAGCATGGCGGAATACGAGTCAACTACGCTGATGATCCTGGCACCAAGAGGTATTTCCTCGCCTTTTATCCCATGCGGATACCCCAAACCATCGTATCGCTCATGGCTGTACTCGATCATTGGGGAAACATTAGCCAGTTTCTCAATGGGAGCAATTAAGTCAGCTCCAAGCGATGGATGTGTATGAACGATCTTCCATTCCTCTGCGTTTAGATTGGTTGGTTTTTGTAGGATGGTGTCCGGGATCCCAATTTTCCCGATATCGTGGAGCAAACCGCCCAAATAGATTTCATTAACTTCAGCAGGCTTACAGCCCATGGCGCGCGCAGTTTTGGCCGCCCAGTTGGCAATCTGCTGGCTGTGTGTATTGGTGTAGGTATCGCGGATATCGATTGCGTTCGCGAGGGCAGTCACAGATTGAACGAACGATGCTCTAAGCTCATCATACAAACGGGCGTTCTCGATTGCGACGGCCGTCTGGTTGGCGAGCGTTGAAAAGATCAATTGCTCATCCTGGGTATAAGGTTGAGAAGATAGTTTTTTGCCTAGAGCAAGTATGCCAATTAATTCTCCCTTGGAATTTAACGGAAGGAATATTTCGGGATTAAATTCTTCCAGTTCCTCCTTCTCTTCCTTCCACATGGATTTAAATACAGGCGCAAAGGATAAATCGCGATTCAAGAGCGGTTGTTTTTTCCTGGATATCCAGGTCACGATCGGGTGATCAGCCCGGAACCCTGTAGGGAGAATTTTGTTTTCACCATCTTCTGCAATGACCTGAAAATCCCCGCTTTCTACTTGTTTAATGAGAATTGCACCATGCTCTATATGCAATGTATTATTGACCTCAGACAAGATCATACGGGTGATTTTCTTAATGTCTAAAAGCGAAGTGGCCGTCTGACTGAGCCGCTCGAGCATCAACTCAGCATTATATTTGTCCCGGTAGAAAATCCGGTCAATCCAGGTCTGAACCAGATTACGAAGAGGAGAAAGCAGGAAGGCACTTAAAGTTCCCACAAGGATCGATACAATAAAGACTGTTTTTCCAGTTAATAGCTGGAAGGCATTTAATACCAGGGAAATGCTCAAGAAATAAATGGCACTAAAGATTGCGGTGGTAAATGAATACAATATTCCTAAACGAACGACCACGCGGATATCCAGCAATTGATGGCGCAGGATTGCATAAGCGATCAGGAGTGCCGTCACACCATTGGCGGCGATATCAATGGGGTATTTCCCTATCGGTGTAAAATTCGTCAACGATGCCAATATCGTGATGGATAGCCCAATCACAAGATATCGGATCCGTTCACGGTGCTGGGCATCATGAGTTCTGACAAATCCCCGAATCAGGTCAATTATACAAACCAGTACCAGCGAATATCCGGGAGCAGCCACCAGGGGAAAGTAAGGTCCCAACTCATATTGAAGTCTCCCTGCCTGATCCAGGGAAGCAGATATAACCATGATGCTGGTAAGGAAGGTAATAAGGATCGTCAGAATTCCATAAACGATCATGAATGGTGCCCACCTGCGTCGAAAACCGAACATGGTTTGAATGAAGAAGAATATGGCCACCGTCATCATGACTGGCGAAGCGGTCATCACCTTGAACCAGGTTATTACATTCCCAAATCCTGAAATCGTAAGGAAAGCGCTTACTGACCATACTGACATGGCCAAAAGATAGAAGGCAAAGATTTTCCTCGACCGGTTAAGCGGCCTGGAGAGCATCACCAACGTAAAAATAACCCCGTAAAGTATTGTGGCGAAGATCGTTATCAGCGTGCTGATATTCCAGTACATTTATTGATTTGATACTTTCGGAATGGAAACCAATTGCATCAGAATATCATTGGATGGTTTCATGTGCGGAGGTTTCAGGTGAGCAAGTTCGGCTCCAGCTTCCACTTTTGATTTCACATAGGCAGCAAAAGCACCGGCCGGCAGAAGCGAGACGGTAACAGGTTCGGCATTCAGGATTTCCTTCATATCGTTATAATCTGAAAAGCGGACAGAAAAAGATTGACAGATCATCTCCTGCACTTTATCCTCAGTAACACTTCCTGCCTTGGTTAGTTCAATATAAAGGTGCAGGGTAGGATATCCGCCGATGGTCTCCTTTAGCGCCACCCAGTCAGCGTACTCCAGCCCGGTCGCTTCGATCGTTTTCCAGATGTCTCTTTCCGTGAGCCTGATAAAACTTCCCAGGTCAATGATGTCGTCTGATCGTGAGTAAAACTTAACTTGAGGCAGTTCTGAGCCGACCTCCTCGTCTCTGTCGGCAATCACTTCAAAAAGATCGCCCATCCGGTACCGTACCAGCACTCCGCCATTGAAGTTGGATAACACCAATTCATACAACCCCAGCCCCAACTCATCATAAAGCAGGGTTTTGGGTTGATAAGAAGGATCCTCTTTATTTCTTTGGAATTCATCCAGGGGGATGAATTCCAGGAGGGAATTATCAGGGAAAAACACCATCCCTTTGTAATTCCATGACTGCATTGCCATATTGCCCGCTTCTGTACAGGCATACCCTTCAAGCGGTTTTCTCCCCCAGTAATGTTCGATCCGGTCGGTATAAATTTCAGTGTCCGTCCCACTGGTAATAATCCCTTTGAGATGCCAGATATCTTTGGGCAGAATATCGCGTTTCTGGATCTTCGAGATGACCACAGCCTTCAACATCCTCCACAAGATTGTTGGATTCCGCAGTTCCTTCGATGGTTTGGAATTACTGGATTGTTGTTCAAACTGTTCTCCCATCCTGGCCAGGACAACTGATATGCCAAAAAAATAATCCAGGCCCTCGCGCATGGCGAGTTTAAACCCCAAGGCGACCCTCTCGCCATAAGGCATCTGCTCTCCTTCATCAAGGTTAGGCAGGAAGATCACCTCCAGATTCTCTTTAACGGAACGGGCGATGTGACCGGTCAAATAAGGAGGCGGTGCCGTAGCCATTAAGAACTTATCATTCCGTTCAAGTTTTACATCTCCCGGTTGGGAACAAGAGCTCATGATCATCGCAGCTGTGCCTGGATCGCTGAGACGGTCATACATGGCTCTCGTATAGGGGATCCATTTTGGGCCAAGAGCCGAACTTTTCCCTGATGTCCTGGCCCAGACATATGGTTTCTCCGGGAGGTCTTCTTCTTTCTTTTCCTGTAAAAATTTCGAATAATCAGTATATTTTGTAAGAGGAGTTACCTGGCGAAATTCCTCCAGACTGGATGGCATTTTCTCCCCCATGAATGTTCTCCCAATCTTTGAGGCACCCAGCAGAGTTATCTGTTCAAGCATGAGCCGCGTTTGGATATCCCTGAATTCCTTCCGGCTCAGGCTGAGATAACCGCAATGTTTACTCCACAATTCATCTTTCCTGCCCTCTTCGATTAATTTGTACGAGTTATTCATACTGTCTCCTCCACTATTTCTCAGCTTTTATCAGCAGGGGTGATGGAACCCAGAAATATCGGGATTTGAGTTTCTGGATCACAATATTCCGGAATCCGCAATTCAGTAGAACGAAGCTCCAATCATCCTTGGAAAGGATATTGGATACTGCGCTGGTTTCTGCCCATGCCCGGGATTTATTCTCAGCCACAAAGAAATAGATAAAAGCAACGATCCGCAGGAGGAATTTCACACCCGGGAATTTCCATAGGTTGGAACCCCCCACGTCTCCTATGGTGAGCTTGCCTCCGTTTCGCAGGACCCGGTAAGATTCAAGGATTAATTCTTTGACATCCATATGATGGGTTGCCAAGCCACAAATAACCTGCGAAAAGCCCGAGTTCGCATAAGGCATCTCCATTGCGGAGGCACAAACGAGGTTCTCTTCAACATGGCCGTCCTGGCCCGCCAATCGATCCCTGGCATGGTTGAGCATGGACATGGTAATATCCAGACCATGGATCTGGTTGCGAGGATGTCCGGCTTTTTCGAGAAGGGATGGGATGACGCCTGTACCGGTGGCAACATCCAAAATGATGTCTTGTGGTTGTACAGGCGTGGATGCAATTAACAGATTAACGAATCCATAATAGCTCCACCCCCAAAATCGGTTCAATTCCGAATCAACAACCTGCTCATACCGGGGTGCCATTTCGGAAAAGGCTTCAATGATGTTTGCTTTATCTTCCATTTTTCTTGGCGCAATATCTAAGATTTACTTCCTCCCAAATAATACCGTAAATTCACTAAATATGAAATGGTTCTACGGTTTTGTGTGGGCTAAATTCCTCAAAAACCGCCAATTTCACCATTTTAACAATATGAATTATTAACTGGAGTGCCAAAAGGTATGGTTGAATACTGAACTCTTTGGACTTCGAAGAGTTCAGTATTCAACCATAGACGGGAGAGATACCAAGGCTGGGATCGTTTTCTACTTGAGCAGAATTATAACGGCAGCGATCAAAATTCCAGCCCCACCTATGATGAGACTGATTCTGGGAAATAGAAGTTTATTTATAAAGCCTGCATTGCTTTTTAATTCACTCACTAATGAACTGATCGGATCATAATTTTCGGACATAATAAAACTCCTTTCCTTGTTCACAGTATATTATGAAGCCGGAAAAAATGAATTTACAGGTTTGTTAGCTGGGTAATTTCTTGCTAAAAACCCCCCATATATGGGGGGGCAATTTTTTCTACCCCTAGCTGTAAAAATTGATGGGATGAAGAACCCTGGCGTAAGAATTAGATCAGTAAAAAAACAACTGCCCCGGTTGGTTGTTCGCGTCCTGCTATCATTCCATTTTTCCCCCACCTACGGCATTGGAGTCTCTGCTGGTTACTCTCCGGGAGTGGCCCACACAAAATCGCCCTGGGTGCTTGCCTGCAACTGCACCAGGGTGGAAGTGACTTCTTCGAAGACATACAGGCTGTAATTATCAATATCCCTCAAGGCCAGCATGGTTCCGCCCGGCGACCACTGGGCGTTGCTGTCAAATATTGCAAAAAGCGGTGCAGCCTCCAGTAGCATGCGCCCGTCTCCGCTTCCATTCACCTGGAAGGCCATCAGCTGCTGCACTCCGCCGGACACGCGCACTGTGCAGATCAATTCCGTGCTATCAGGCGTCCAGGCCACGCAGTATAGATCCCGGCTGCTGTCCCCCGAAACCACCGTCTGCTCCTTTCCGAGCTGGGAAATGACCTTCCAAACCAAGCCGTTGTTAAAGGCCACCAGGTTACCGTCCGGCGACCAGCTCACGTTCACGTTCATCGGTAGGCCCGTCGCAAACTGGCTGTAGGCGATCTCGATCGATCTTGCGAGGTACAATCCGTCCTGCTTGCTGGTGATATCCACCGCCGAAAGAGCCAAAGCCTGTCCATCCGGCGACCAGGCAAAGTGTTGCCCTGGCAGGGTCATATCTTCGAGGCTGATGGATCCGTCCGTCAACGCCGTAAAGTCCCCGTCCCCGATGGGTTGTCCATTCACAGGGACTGTCCTGAGACCGAACATCTCGGTGAGACCTTCGGTGTCATTCAATACAACGTAAGCCAGGTTTTTGCTGTCCGGTGACCAAGCCAGGCCCGCGGTGGGAATGCTCCCGGAACCGGAGATCAACTGGTATACAGGCGTACCGTCAAAGCGCATGATCTGAATGGTATAGGCGGCCGGCGAACTGCCCTGGGATGCATCCATCATTGCCATCGCAAAAAGGGAACCATCCGGGGACCAGCGTTTCACCGACCAGTGGTTCGCATCGGTCAGACAGTCATCGGCAGGGAGGGTGCCCACCGCCAGGCTATCGCCGCCCTGGGCGCTGACCCAGCGGATCACGCATCCGTTTTCGCCGGTAAAGTACAGCAGACCGGGGCCAGAGGGGGTCTGCCCGGCGGGGGTAGGTGTTGCGCTTGGGATACCCGTCGGAATGGTGGTCAGGCTTGGAAGAAGCATGCTCGATCGAGTGGATGCCGTGGCGGCTAGCGTGGGCGTAGCCAAAGGAGCCGCCCAGCGCTGGATGATCTCCCACCCAAGGAAGACGATCGTCCCCAGTGTCATGCAGACCAGGATGACGATCAAAGCAATCTCCAAGCTCGAAACCGGCGATCGGTTTTTTTTCAGGGCAGGCGATTTGCTTTCTGCAACAGGGGCGGCTGGAAGTAAGTCGGGTGAAGAGACCGGTAGGACTGGTGGTCCGACCGGGATGGTTACCTGGCTCCCCAAGGTGGCGGGGGCGGGGGGGACTGCCGCGGGGGCGGCTTGCTCTGGCAGCTGGGCGGGGACGGGCGGGAGCGGAGCGAGTTTCAGACGCTCCAGTTCCTGCCGTGCTTTCAGACTGTCAGGATTGACATTCAGGCATTTTTCGAGGGCCGCGATCCGCTGGGTGTCATCCGGCATCGTTTCAACCAGCGCCAGCCAGGCGGGCACATCGTGTGGGTCTGCCTTAAGCAAATCCACCAGGATGTGTTGGGCTTCCGCCAACCGTCCAAACATGATCAATTCGAGCGCTTGAAGAATTTCTTCTGCCATGTCAGCCTCCTACTCCTGGCGCATCCAGCGCCCCACCGCCTCCAAGGGAGGACGGTAGGTTGTCATCGCCTCCAACAGCCGGTCCGGCTGCGATTCACACATCAAGACCCGCCGGTGTTCAGGAAAGAGGAATTTTTCTTTCACGGCGCGATCGAGCATGGCCAGGAGGGTGTCGTAATAACCGTCCACATTCAGGATACCCACCGGCTTCTGGTGTTCGCCGATCTGCGCCCAGGTGAGAGTCTCGAACAGTTCGTCCAATGTGCCGTAGCCGCCGGGCAGGGCAATGTACCCGTCAGCCAGCTCGTACATGCGGCTTTTACGCTGGTGGATGGTGGCCGTCACCTCCAGGCGGGTCAGGCGGGTGTGAGCCAATTCTGGCGTGTTCATACCTTCGGTAATCACACCGATCACCTCGCCGCCGCGATCGATCACGCTGTCGGCCAAAGCGCCCATCAGCCCGGTCTTACCGCCGCCGTAGACGAGGGTCAGTCCGCGCCGGGCCAGCGTTTCTCCCATCTGCCGGGCGGCAGTGAAATATACCCGGGAGGCCTGTTTGGCAGAACCGCAGTAAACGCATATGGAATTCATGATTGCTCCTCGACGGCGGCCGAATGGTCCACTGATGGAAGCGGAGGACGTCTCTTGACCGCAATTCAAAGTCGTTTTGGTTCTCCCTGGTTTCCATGCGCTGCCAAACAGGCAGCTGTGCGACCAACAATGATATATGTCAAGTATAATGCCACCTTCTTCAATCGCCAACACCATGTTAGAGTTGCATTAGACCCCCGCCCCGGTACTTGACCGGCCTTCCGCCGGGGTCTAGAATAGATTTATAGCTTGTTTTTGATCGAGAGTGTTTTATGGAATATCGAGATTATTATCAGATCCTGGGCGTCCCGCGTGGCAGCCGCGCCGACGAGATCAAACGCGCCTACCGAAAACTGGCCATGCAATATCATCCGGACCGCAACCCGGGCGATAAGCAAGCCGAAGACCATTTTAAAGAAATCAACGAGGCCTACCAGGTATTAAGCGATACGCAAAAGCGCGCCCGCTACGACCAGTTGGGTGACTCTTATTCGCAGTGGCAGCAGAAAGGCGCACCCGGCGACTTCGACTGGGGTCGCTGGTCCGCAGCGCAAGGCAGGCCGGGTGGATCAGGCAGGCCGGGCACCCAGGAGGTCAATCTCGACGACTTGTTCGGTGACGGCGCCTTCTCGGACTTCTTCCGTTCCATCTTCGGCGGAGGCGCAGCCGGGCAGACGCTGCGCGGCCGTCCAACGCGCGCGACACAGTCCCTCCAGCAGCCAGTGCCGATCAGCCTGAAGGAAGCTTTTGCTGGTACCACGCGCACCCTCCAGACTGACAACCGCCGGGTGGATGTGAAGATCCCTTCTGGAGTACGCACCGGTACCAAGATCCGCGTACCGGGCGCGGGGCCGATGCGCTCCGATGGGAGCCCTGCGGACATCTATTTCATCATGAACGTGGCCGAGGACCCACTCTTCGAACGCGACGGCAACGATCTGCATACTCACGTCACGATCGACGTTTTCAAGGCCCTCCTGGGGGGTGAAGAGGAAGTTAAAACATTGTCGGGAAAAGTGGTCTTGACCATCCCCCCCAGCACCCAACCGGAGCAGGTCTTCCGGTTGGCTGGGCGCGGCATGCCTGTCTTGAAAAAGCCGCAGGCGGCCGGCGACCTGTATGTGCAGGTCAAGGTCCAGATCCCGCGGCAGTTGAGCGCCAAGCAGAAATCCCTGCTGGCGGAAGCTGCAAAATTGAAGTAAGAACAATTGGAATAAATGGAGATTGGTATGAACAAAAAAATCACTTTAGCGGTAGTCGTGGTCTTTCTGTCGGTCTCAATGCTGGCCTGCCAGGCGACCCAATTCTTCGCCACTCCCACCTCCGTCCCCAGCGCCATCCCACCGCTGCCGGTGTCATCCAACACAACTGACCTTTCCAGCCAGCAGGGCCAGCTGACGGCCATCTACCAGCAGTTCAGCCCGGGTGTGGTTTCCATCCGCACCAGCACCGCCCTGGGTTCGGGCTGGGTCTACAGCGGTGACGGTATTATCGTGACCAACAATCACGTGGTGGGTACCGAGACCAAGGTGGAGATCGATTTTGCCTCCGGGCTCAAGACCTTCGGGAATGTGATCGGGACGGATTCCTACTCCGACCTGGCTGTCATCAAAGTGGTTGTGGCGGCTGCAGAACTGCACCCGTTACCGATGGGCGATTCAGACAGCCTGCTGGTCGGGCAGACCGTGATAGCCATCGGCAATCCCTTTGGCTTGAGCGGCTCGATGACCACCGGCATCATCTCGGCCCTCGGGCGGGCGCTCCCCACCGGCACCCAGGTGACCGGCGGCGGTTATTTCTCCAACTCCGACATCATCCAGACCGACGCGGCCCTCAACCCCGGCAACTCGGGCGGGCCGCTCCTGAACCTTAACGGCGAAGTGGTCGGTATTAATGAAGCCATCGAGACCACCAACTCTACCGCCAGCGGTCAGCCGAGCAACTCGGGCGTCGGTTTTGCCATTTCGATCAACATCGTCAAGAAGGTCGTTCCGAGCCTGATCCAAAACGGGAAATACGATTACCCTTACCTGGGAATTTCCACTCGGGATGACCTGCCCCTGGAGGTGATCAATGCACTTGGCCTGCCCAAGACCTCGGGCGCGTATGTCACTGGTGTGACCGCTGGCGGACCCGCAGAGCAAGCCGGCATCCAGGCCGGGACGGTGCCGATCAGCCTGGCCGGCTACCAGGGCCTGAACAAAGGCGGCGACCTGATCATTGCCGTTGACACCCGGCCGGTGGTGACCTACGACGATATGATCCGTTACCTGACCCTGCACAAAACCCCCGGGGACACAGTTACCCTGACCGTCCTGCGCGGCACCCAGCAGATGGACGTTCCGGTCGTACTGGGAAAACGGCCTTAGGTCAGAACTAATTCTTCTGGTTTTACAAGGGAAACGGTTTAAAATTCATTCGGGCGGGCCTCATGCCCGCCCCTATTTATTAATATCAAAGTTAAACTGTAAAGGCGCAACACCTGCACCGCACTCCGTTTGGTGCAGTGCAGGTGATTCACGAATGATCTGTGCCTTTACGTCTTGGAAATGGAGCCATACCCCTCGCCCAGTGACAGAAGGGATCAGGCGAACCTTTCTTCCTTCCACACATCCGCGCTGTTGCTGTAGCCGGCTTTTTCCCAGAAACCCAGGCGGTCGCGTGGCATAATCTCCAGCCCGCGCAGCCACTTGGCACCCTTCCACAGGTAGGGACTGGCCAGGTTCTCCCGGCCGGGGATGGCGCCGACCACGCCGCGCAGGGGGTAACCGTGTTCGGGGGTGAGCTCTTCGCTGTTGAAATGGGTCGCAAGCAGGAAATTCTCCTGGAGGACCACTTCCAGGGGCAGGTTGACCGTGAACCCATATTCGGCATGCTGCATGACGTAGAGCGCAGTGGACTTGAACTGAATGAGACCCTTCTCCACCAGCGTCCGAACTGAGACTCCCTCCCAAAGAGTATCAGCCTTGCTCCAGCGCGTCACACAGTGGATATCCATTGTGATCTGCGTGCGCGGCAGTTTGTTGAACTCGTCCCACGTCCAGGCCTTTTCCTGCTCCACTTCGCCCCAGACGCGGAAATCCCAGGTGGCCGGGTTGAAG
>CAISEG010000069.1 GCA_903884265.1 uncultured Anaerolineales bacterium
AAGAGGAATATTCATTAATGGCTGATGGTTCATCGCGATGAGCCCGCTGTCCGGGTGGATAAACCGCAAAAGCAGCGCAGCCAGGGTACTTTTCCCGGCACCGCTCCTCCCAACGAGCGCCACATGTTCCCCGGCATGGATTTCAAGCGTGAGGTCTTGCAGGGCAGGTTCGGCTTCACCGGGATATTTATATGAAAGAGCAGATAAGGTAAGAACAGAGAACAGTGGAGAACCGGTAGCGTGAAGTTTGCTGCTTTGCATTCCCTCTTCTTTAATATCCAAAATCTCAAAAATTCGCCGCGCGGCGGTCGTCCCTGACATCCCAGCATGGAAGCGCAGACCAAGCATCCGCAACGGAACATAGAACTCCGGAGCCAGGAGGAGCAGGAAAAAGGCCTGCTGGAAGGCAAGGTGCCCATAGAGCAGGCGCAGGCCCACTTCCACTGCCACCACCGCCGTGCTGACCGTGGCGACCAGTTCGAGCACCAGCGCCGAAAGGAAAGTGACACGCAAAACACTCAAGGTGACATCACGGAACCGATTGCTGGCTTCAGCGATCGAGTTGGCATGTTCCTTGCTGCGGCCCAGTTCCTTGAGAGTGGTCAGCCCCTGCAGGCTGTCAAGGAAATGGGCGCTCAGACGGCCAAGCGTATCCCATTGACGTTTGGTGAGTGCTTCAGCAGTTTTTCCGATCAGGTACATAAAGAGCGGGATGAGCGGCGCGGTCAGCAGGAGGACAAGCCCTGAAATTGGATCGTGGGGAAAAACAACAACCAGAATTGAAAGCGGGACAAGCGCAGCGATGACCAACTGGGGGAGATATTGACTGAAATAGGCGTCCAGCGTCTCAACCCCCTCAACAGCGGCGTTTACCAGTTCGCCGGTGCGCTCGCCGCGGGTGTAGGCCGGACCAAGACTAAGAATCTTGTCAAACAGTCGCTGGCGCAGATCGCTCTTGACACGCACTGCCACTGAATTGGCGCTGACTTCGCTCCCCCAAACCAACAATGCCCGCAAAAAAACAATTAAGAGCAACAGCCGAAGAAACCCCGCCACATCTGAAAACGTTTGCCCACCGAGGAAGACCTCATCGATGACGCGGCTGAGACCGGCTGCCTGTGCAATGGTTAGCAGTCCATTCAGGAATCCGAAAAGAATCGTAGCCGCCAGGGGAAGGCGGCTATCACGGGCAAGAGCCAGCAACCGGCGGTTCATGGAAGAACCAGCATTCTAGGTCCCAGCCAACCAGTGGTGTAACCGTTTTTCTTCATACATTTGGTCATCGGCCTGTCTTTGAATGTTGTGCAACGGCGCGCGTTGGTTACAAACGGCTGTGGCCCAGGATATTTTCAAAGGAAAGAACGCCATTCCACATATCCAAGAGTTCGCCTGCGAAATGGACCCCCATTTCACCCCGGAATATTTTCCCGAGGTTGGAAAGCAACTCTTCCCGCGAGCCTGCTCCGAAAAGTTCAAGAGTTTTCCGGTTAACATCCAGCACCTTGATCTTGAGCATACACTACCGGACAAACTCCGGGTGTTCCTTCAAGTACGAGCGGAGATCGGTCATTCCGGATGCGCGTAGTTCCGTAAAAGCTTGAAGGATCGCTGAATAATCTTCATCCCAGAGAGAGATAGGGGCATTGTCAAACAAAGTTTGCAAGTGGTCGACCTCGCTAGGCAATGTATTCGCCATGGTTTCTCTATGGCATGGAACAATGAGCAGATATTCAAGATTGCAAGAAATTTCTACTTCATCACCCAAAAAGAGGGTAGGAAAATGCGCAATAAAGTATCTGCGAGGATTCCAAGGAGGAGCAAGTTTTCGAACAAACGGTTATGGTAGAAAGCGAATCCCGAGAACCAAGTGGGCCAACCCGGCCATTCCTTGGGCGGTTCGGCCGGGCGAGGCTTGGTCAGTACGCCCACTGCATACAGCAGGCGTTTTCCAGCCAGAAAAACAACCAGCAGCACTGGGGTAAAAAAGAACTTCACAAAAATGAGATAAAGGATAACCGCGTAGATCAGGATGAGCACAAGGATATTTAGATAGCGTGCTGCCTTTTCCCCGATCCGGACCGGAAGGGTACCGACACCTTTTTTCTTATCCTCCGCGGACTTGTCGATATGCTTGCCAAGATTGATACTGAGCACGCTCAATCCGAAAGGCACGCCTGCCAGGGCAATATTCCAAACATTTCCGGTCCAGCCACGCGCCAGGACGATGTATACACTTGCGACAAGAATTGGTCCCCAAATCAGGAAGATGGAAAGTTCGCCCAATCCCAGATATTTAAGCGGCCAGGTGTAAAAAAGCAAGACCAGTGCCCCAAAGGCGAAAAAACCGACGACCAGCAGGGAAAAGTTTGTATAGAACAATGCGAAAATACCCGAGAGGAACGCTAAGACCCCGCTGACAAGGAACCAGATCATCTGCTGATGCTTTGTCCAAAAGAGCTGGACCAGCGGATGGACGCCGTATTGCGTGCGAAAATAGTTATCTTTGTCCACGCCGCGGTTGAAATCGGTGTAGTCGTTGAGTAAATTATTTGTCCCATGAGCGATGAAAAGACCGAGTGTAACGACCAGCCAGGGGAGAAATGAAAAATAATGATCCCGCCAGGCCAGGAGCCCGGCAATGGCACAGGAGTAGACGGTCACACTTGTCACCGCGGAACGGGTGGCGATCAGCCATTTCGAGACAGGATCGAGCTTATCCCACTCTTCCTTGCTATCCATTTTTACCAGAGTGGAAAGAGCAGTCCGCCACATTTTGAAATTAATGTTCATTATCCATCTCCCTACTCCGAATAATTACCATACCTTTTTTGTATTTTCCTGGCCTGACGGACAATCGCCTTGATCAGACCAGTAAATACCAGATGATGAACCGGATGCAAGATGTACCAATAAAGAAAACCAATGAGACCATGAGGGGCAAAGTAAGCAATTTGCGATATCGTTAGATCACCATCATCATGGGCCTTAATACGCCACTCCATCCAACCGAGGCCAGGGGCTTTCAACTCTGCCTTTATCCGCATCCTTTGGTTCAGTTCCAACACCTCCACGCGATAAAAACCCAGGATTTCCCCCTCGACGAGAGCAGCCTCAAACCGCCGGCCACGCAGGCCCGGACCTCCAACCAACTTATCCAGGAAGCCACGAAATTTCCACAGCCAGTTCAAGTACATCCAACCGCTCTTTCCACCCAAACCAGTAATGGCCCGGTATGCCGCCTCAGGCTGACCCTGGAACCTAAGCTGTTGACCTTCGATAAAAAAACCTTCCCTTCTAATTCTAAATGAAGAAGCGCTATTTTCCAATATGATCCCAAGGTGGGCTGGAGATAAGCGGTGTAGAGCATCCAGAACCGAGGTTTGAAAATCAATAGGCTGAATTTGGGGGAAATCCCGCCTGGCCGAATCAACGCATACCACGGTATTGCCGCGCATCCCATCGAGAAGGGGACCGGTAATGCTAACCGGGACCGGAGTGATCATGCCGGCGATGGAAGCCATCAATTTTACAGGCATCCACGGCGAGACGATGATGCTGCGTTTTAATCCACGCAGGCGTGCATAGGTGGAGATCGTCTCAGCGTAGGAAACGACGTTCTTGCCTCCAATCTCATAGATCTTCCCACGGCTGGATCCATTCTCCAAGGCCGAAAGGAGGTATTCCAACACGTTCGCTATGGCAATCGGCTGAGTCTTATTATTTATCAAACGGGGTCCCATCAAGATGGGGAGCTTCTCGGTCAGGTAGCGGATCATCTCAAACGAAATACTGCCTGAACCGATGATCATGCAGGAGCGAAACTCCGTCACCGGCACAGATCCCTGTCGCAAGATATCACCAGTGTGGAGACGTGAACGCAAGTGCAAACCCATCTCTTCATCCGGATCAGCCAGCCCACCCAAATAAATGATATGACCTGCCCCTCCCTTCCCGGCAGCTTCAGCAAATTTCCGCGCCGCATCATATTCCTGATCGATATAATCTCGTCCGCTGGACATATTGTGGACCAGGTAATATGCCGTCGAAACACCCTTCATGGCCCGATCCAGGCTTCCCGGGGACAGGAGATCGCCATCCACCACTTCAACCTTGGGCAGCCAGGGCCGCCCGGACAAACGAATTGGATTGCGTACAAGGATGCGAACCCGATGGCCTTTTTCAAGCAAGCGAGGGATCAAACAACCACCAACATAACCGGTAACACCGGTGACAAGGATCAGTTCATCTGGAGCCATGCAAACATCCTGCTAGCAAGCCAGTTTCTGCGCCCTTTCAGCAACCTTGCGGATCAATCCGCTGAAAATAAACCCGTGAATGGGATAGAGCAAGTACCAGTAAAGAAAACCTCCCAATCCACGCGGCCCGAAATATGCTGTCTGCGTGAGTAAAGTTTTACCATCAGGTTGTGGGATGGATTGGAATTCCAACCAGGCTTTTCCAGGCACTTTCATCTCAGCCCTCAGGCGGATAAGCCGGTCTGGTTCAATAGCCTCAACACGCCAGAAGTCCAGTGACTCGCCGACGCGGATCTCGTCGGGATGCCGACGACCACGGCGCAAGCCAACACCGCCGATCAATTTATCAATCCAGCCGCGAATCTGCCAAGTCCAATTCAAGTACAACCAGCCGCGGTCTCCACCCAAGCCGGTATAGGCCCGGAACACAGCGCCTGGCGGCAGTTCCAGGGTGAGGCGGCGGCGTTCGAGCATCATCCCCTCGATGACGGTCAAAGTCACCGGCTGGTTGGCGCCTTGTGTAACCACCAATGCATCACTCCACGAGGTTTCGACTGTATCGTTCTGGACACGCTCCAGGGCAAGGTGAACTGCAGTCTGGTAATCGAGGGGCTGGATCCTGGGAAAGAGCTTGAGAGCCAGGTCGTTATGGACAACACTCTCTGCGTGCAATCCTTCGATGAGTGGCAGGATAACGTGCCAGTGGATGGGCGTGACCATGTGCACCCAGAAAGCCGAGAGCCGCGGTGTATAGAATGGTGTGCGGATGAGCCAGCGTTTCAGGTGGCGTTCTTTTGCATAACCGCGTAACATGTCAACGTAACGCAAACGGGTGGCACCGCCAATTTCAATCAGTTTGCCCACACTCGCGGGGGTCTTCAACGCCTCAATCAGGTAGGAGAGAACATCCCGGATGGCAACCGGTTGGGCAAGAGAAAAGAACCAGCGCGGACAAAGCAGCAATGGCTGGCGCTCGGTCAGGTAACGGATCATTTCAAACAAAACAGAGCCTGAACCGACCACCATCCCTGCCCGAAACTCTGTAACCGGAACCCGGCCTTGGCGCAGGATATAACCGGTCTCATTACGGGAACGCAAGTAGGGAGAGAGATCAGCAGTTGGGTCAACCAATTCGCCCAGGTAGATAATGCGCTCCACGCCAGCCAAATCAGCCGCCTCAGCGAAGTTACGGGCCGCGCTCAAGTCACGCTCGGCATCCGCTTTATTCCCTTGCATCCCATGGATCAAATAATATGCTGACGAGATATTCCGCATCGCTTCAAACAGCGAGCCCGGATTTAGTGCATCCCCCACCGTAACGTCCACCCGATCAACCCATGGATAACCCTGCAGGCGGGAGGCATCGCGGACAAGGCAACGGACAGAGTAGCCAGCCTCCAACAGCCGGGGAACAAGACGCCCACCAATGTAACCGGTTGCCCCAGTGACCAGGATCGATTCAGCCATAGGCTTCGCTCATCAAATTTTGGTTCATGAAGGGATTATACCGCCTGGAAATAAAACAGCAAGAGCGTGAGGTGCTCTTGCTGTTTTATTTCCCAAAAAGGGTTAATAGATCAATTTCTCCGGTTTTGCATCCACGCGCTTGCGAAAGATCCAGTACGTCCAGCCTTGATAAACCAATATAATTGGCACGAAGATGACCGCGACGATGGTCATCACTTTGAGCGTATAAGGCGAAGAAGCCGCGTTCAAGATCGTCAAGCTCCAGGACGGATCCAAACTGGAGACAAGGATGCGGGGATACAGGCCGGAAAATACCATAAGGGTGGCAAATACAACCGTCAGAGAACCAGTTATAAAAGCCCAGCCGGACTTCCCAGCACGGATGAGCCAGCCGGTCACAAGTAAAGCGACTGCCGCCAGAACGGCGGGGACGAGGCCGTTAATACCAGGTTTGGTCAGAATATCAGTGGCGAAGAACGTCCATACTACAAATGCAACCGTCAAGATCGTGGCAACGATCCAGAACAGAAAGGCTGCTTTCCTGGCGCGTTCCAGAATCTTTTCAGAGACCTTGCGGGTCAGGAAGTTCGCGCCGTGCATGGCAAATAGGGACACGAACACCAATCCGCCAAGTAATGCATATGGGTTAAGCAGGGGCAGCAAGCCGCCGTAGTAGTTCATATCCTGTTCAATGGCAAAACCGCGCATCAAGTTAGCCACTGCCACGCCCCACAATAAGGCCGGGAGCAGGCTGCCGGTGAAAATAGCCCAGTCCCATAAGGCGCGCCAGCTTTTGCTCTCGCGTTTGCCTCGGAACTCGAATGCAACGCCGCGGAGGATCAGCGCCACCAGCATCAAAACAAGCGCCAGATAGAATCCGCTAAAAAGCGTGGCATAGACATTCGGGAAAGAGGCAAATAACGCGCCCCCCGCCGTGATCATCCAGACTTCATTGCCGTCCCAGACAGGGCCGATGGAATTAATGATCGTCCGACGTTCATTGTCATTCTTCCCGAGGAAAGGCAGGAGCATACCAACCCCATAGTCAAAACCTTCCAGGAAAAAGAAACCGGTGAACAGGATCGTTATAAGAATAAACCAAACAGTGTTGATGTTCATTTTTCTGCTCCTTCTCTACTCAGCAGCCTTTTCGGTATTTGGATCAGCAGTACCGGATTTAATCATCAACCAGCCTGTCACTGCAACCAGCGCACCCAGAAGCACGATAAACAATATCAGCGAAAACAGTACCATGCCGGCGGTCACATTGGGTGAGACAGCATCCTGCACTTTTTGCAGGCCGTAGACGATCCACGGCTGGCGAGCTGATTCGGTGAGAATCCAGCCGAAAGTACTGGCGATATAGGGCAACGCCATCGCGGGTAATAATGATTTCAGGAAGAGGGTATTTTTCTGCAGAAATTTTACTTGTGACCGGATAATTGCCAGGAAAGCCAGCAACAGCATCAGCACACCACTGCCCACCATGATGCGGAATGACCAGAAGGTAATTGTCACTGAAGGAATGTAATTACCGGGACCATATTGTGCCACGGCTTGCTCCTGTAGCTCATGCAAACCCTGCACACCTCCAGTCCATCGACTGTAGAGCAGCAAGGAAAGGGCATGAGGTATTTCTATCGCAAAGCTATTCTCGCCTTTTTCCTCATCAATGCCTGCGACCAATACCAGATCGGCAGAATCGGGTTCGGTGGTCCAGACCGCTTCGGTTGCAGCAATCTTCATTGGTTGAGCCTGCCCCAGGAATTTTCCATGGGCATCCCCGATCAGAGCAACCGCCACCACGCCGATCAGGGCGTAGACCGCCGCCCACTGGAAAGCCTTTTGGAAAAACCCGGCAGCTTCTCCCTTGTCGTGCAGCAGGTGCCAGGCGCTAAATCCCAATACAATAAAACCAGCAGTGGTAATGCCCGCAGCCAACACGTGGAAGAACTGATAAGGCAGATTCGGGTTGGTCAGCAGCGCAAAGAAATTCGTCATCACCGCCCGGCCATTCTCAATGGAGTAACCAACCGGGTTCTGCATAAACGAATTGGCAGTCAGGATCCACAAGGCGGATATATTTGATGCGATCGCCACGAGCCAGGCAGCAGCCAGGTGTATTTTCTTCGGTAGTTTATCCCAACCAAAAACCCACAGGCCAATGAAAGTGGATTCCAAATAAAAAGCCAGCAGGGCTTCGATCGCCAGCGGAGCGCCGAAGATATCCCCCATAAAACGGGCATACCCCGACCAGTTCATGCCAAAGTGGAATTCCTGCACGATACCGGTCACAACGCCCGCCGCAAAATTGATCAGGAAGATCTTGCCCCAGAATACCGCCAGGCGCTTGTAAGTCTCGTTGCCGGTGGCCACATAGCGGCTTTCGAAAATTGCCACCAAGATCGAGAGCCCCAGCGTCAGCGGGACCAGGAAAAAATGGTAAATTGTGGTGACAGCAAATTGTAAGCGTGAGAGAACTACAGGATCCATAACATTTGCCTCCTAAATCAGATCTACTTCCTGTGATTATATCAAGACAATGTCATCGCGCAACCATCCGCCCGAGGGTCTGACCCGCCGGTCAGGACGCCGGTCTCCGGATTGCGGAGGATTACCTGGCCGCGGCCAAACAAGGCCCGCTCCCAGCCCGTCACTTCCTGCACCTGGTGCCCGCGTCTCGTCAGAGCCGCGATTGTTTTTGCTGGGATCCCATGCTCCAACGCCACCTCCCCGCCAGAGGCACCATCGGCGATGCAGAAACGCGGCATATCCAACGCGGACTGGGGATCCAATCCTTGAGCCAGGGCGAGGAAAACCTGCAGATGTCCCTGCGGCTGCATGAACCCACCCATTACCCCCATTGGGCCAAAGAGCGAACCATCCGCCTCGCGCGTGATCATGGCCGGGATGATCGTATGATATGGTCGCTTACCCGGCGCAAGCACATTCGGATGACCGGCTTCCAGGTTGAAATTGGCGCCGCGGTTCTGGAGAGTGAAGCCTCTGCCATGGGGAACAATCCCCGTTCCGAAGCCCATGTAATTACTATTGATAAACGAGCATGCGTTGCCCCACCGATCAACCACACAAAAATAAACCGTGTCTGAACCTGCCGCCGGGGTGCCGCGCTGCTGGTCAATCGTGGCTTTTTTTGGGTGGATGAGTTTCCTGCGTTTAGAAGCATATTCCTTTGAGATGAGTTCAGCCACCGGAACACGAACCATGCGCGGGTCAGCCACGTACCAGCGGGTATCAGCAAAAGCCAGACGCATGGCTTCGATCTCAAGATGCAGGCGGCCATTGGCGAGCGGATTGGCTGGGAGGTCAAACCCTTCCAGCAGGTTCAGAGCGATCAGCGCAGCAATCCCCTGTCCATTGGGTGGGCATTCCCACAAGCGCAACCCGCCATAAGATGTGGAAATCGGTTCATCCCAGGTGCTGACATGAGCCGCGAGATCGTCCACCCTCAAGCAGCCGCCAGCCTGTTGGACAGTTTCAGCAATCACTTCGGCAATTTCCCCCTCATAGAAGGCTTCCTTACCACCCGCTGCAATTGATCTCAAAGTGCACGCCAGGCCAGGGTTACGGAAAATTTCGCCAGGGTTTGGGCCGCGTCCGTCGATGGTCATCTCGTGACCATTGAGGGACTCTTTCAACTGCTGCTCAGCCGCCCGCTGCCAGAAATGGGCTGTTACAGGCCCCACTGGGAAGCCTTCTTCCGCCAGGCGGATGGCCGGGGCTAAAACCAAGGCCAGACTCAGTCCGTGTCCATGAGCATCCAGCCGGGCAGCCCCATGTCGTTCGATCAGATCACACCATCCCGCACATGCTCCGGGGACAGTGATCGTATAGGGATGATAAGGCGGCAGGGGCAGCGCATTGGGCGTTCCTTCACCAAATCCGTTTTTCTGAAGCAGGTCCAGGGTCAGGCAAGTGGGTGCTCGGCCGGAACCGTTGAGAGCGCTTACCTGTCCGGTCGCTGCCTCGTAGAACAGGGCAAACATGTCCCCGCCCAGACCGGTGGAGATCGGTTCGGTAACGTTGAGCGCCGCGGCAATTGCCACGGCGACATCGGCGGCATTCCCACCCAGAGACAGGATCTCGAGACCGGCGGAAGTTGCGAGCGGCTGCGAGGATGCCACCATCCCTCCACGCCCGAAGACGGGCGAACGCCGGGATGGGAAGCCAGGTTCCAGGTCGAGGGAGGAGGCCAGGTTATTTCTCCGGGGCAGGCGGTTTGACCGGGATGGTCGTGACAAGGACTTTATCCACGCGCTTGCCATCCATGTCCATCACTTCAAAACGAAGGCTGTTCCACTCAATAATGTCGGCAGACTGCGGGATCCGGCCCATTTGCAGCATGACAAAACCACCAAGAGTTTCGTATTCTTCTTCGTCCGGTAGGCGGCGCAGGTTAAAGATCTCCTTGAACTCGTCATTCGGAAGCCTCCCATCCAGCAGCCAGGAGCCATCCTGGCGCAGGGTGGCCTGCGGCTCGCCCTCGAAGGCTCCGACGATCTCTTCAAGGATATCAGCCAGAGTCAGTAGACCCTGAACAACCCCGAATTCATCCACCACCAGAACCATTTCACGCTTGTTCTCTTTCAGTATTTCCAAGGCGCGCGAGCCAAAAGCGGTTTCCGGGACGAAGAGCGGCGGGTGGGCGATCTCTTTGAGCTGCTTGCCATTTTTTAAATCTGCTAGGAGCAGTTCCTTGGCTTTGACCACACCAACAACATTGTCCAGGCTATCCACGCAGACCGGGAAGCGGGAGAATGGGCAATCTTTTACTTTCCGGCGGATCTCTGCAGCCGTATCGTTTACATCCAGCCAGATAATCTCGTTGCGGGGGGTCATGAGGGCATTAACGCGCTGATCCGAGAGCGAGAACACACCCTCCACCATATCCTGCTCCGCCTCTTCGAAGACACCTGCCTGGGTACCTTCGTTGAGCTGCACAAGCAGTTCTTCCTCCGTCACGGGAGATTCATCGGTATGCTTGATCCGCAGAAGGTGCAACATCAAGTCGGTGGACTTACCCAGCAGCCAGACAACCGGGCTTAACAGCGCAGCCACAAAGGACATAAAACCTGCGATCCCGCTGGCAATCCTTTCGGCATTATAAAGGGCGATCCGTTTAGGCACCAGTTCCCCCAGCAACATGGTAACGAAGGTAAGCAGAATGACAACCAGGGTCAGGGAGAGTGAAAGCGCATAAGGAATGAGAGCCGGGATCTTGTCCAGTTGAACCGCAAGAGCATCTGCAATCGGTGGCCCGCCGATCGAGCCGATAAGAATTCCCACCAGCGTAATCCCAATCGTAACCGTCGGAAGAAAACGGTTGGGCTTTGCAGACAATTCGAGGGCGCGCCTGGCACGCTGGTCACCCTCATTGGCACGATGCTGCAGGCGTGACTTGCGCGCCGCAAAAATGGCCGCCTCCGACATCGCAAAGAAGCCGCTCATCAAGATTAGCAAGAGAATGATCAGGATCCGAATTCCAATTTCCATACAAGCAACCTGTCCTTTTATTTTACTAAGAGTACAAGCCGATCGTAGACGGCGCTGGCACCCGACTCACTTTTTCGCATTTTGCCCAACTCGTTCCCCTCATATAAGCGCCGCCCCAAGCCGATCCCAGCTGGAATGGCTTTTCTAACCATTTCCCAAAATAATCCTTCCGGAAATTTCCCGCCATGATCACGAAGTTCCTGTTCCACGAACAGCGAAACAACGGCGGACTCCAGTACCGGGTCTGGGCCGGAAACCTTGATCGGCTTACGACTCAGGTACCAAGTGGTGCCAAGCATATTGACGCTGCCCCCAAAGGGGTCGCGTGCGGCAAAATGCAGGGATCTCACACCTGACATATAAAACGCCCCCATACACATCGGGCAGGGTTCGGTGGTGGTAAACAGTTGGCAGGAATGCTGGTCAAGGCCGGTGTAATTCAGCTGCTGCAACGCCTCCAGCTCGGCATGGGCAATCTCCACTCCCGGAGAAGGTCGTTGCACCCACATTCTGCGCGGATAGACCCGGTTGCGGCCTCGGGAAATGATTTTTCCATTCGCATCGGTCACGACCGCCCCGATCGGGATGCAATCATCACAGTAGGCTTCCCAGGCCAGTTCAAAACAAGCCTGCCAGGGTTCGAGCAGATCAGACCACATCAATCCCTTCGCCTTCGACTGCCTCCCCGATGACCCAAAGCGGTAAATCGATTTCCCTGGCCTTTTTTAGAAACACATCTTTCCTGGAAATCGGGACTGCCAGCAAAAGCCCACCGCTGGTCTGCGGGTCGAATAAAAGCATCTTTTTTTCAGAGGGAATGTCTTTTGCAAACCGAACACGCGGCCCGAAATGCAGGCGGTTATCGGATGCACCGCCAGAAAAAGCCCTCGTTTCAGCGTACTTCTGGGCGCACGAGACGAAGGGCAGGCTCTCCAGCTCCAACCTGAAACCGACCTTTGAAGCCTGCGCCATTTCCAACCCATGGCCAAGCAAGCCATATCCGGTCACATCCGTGCCGCCGCGCAGGCCAAACTCCACGGCAAGAGCGCCTGCCTGGCGATTGAGTTTTTTCATCCAACCGACCACCTCGGCAACATCTTCCGGAGCTGCTTTCTCCTGCTTCAAGGCGGTTGTCGTCACTCCAAAACCAAGCGGTTTGGTCAACACCAACATGTCTCCAGGACACACTCCCCCTTTGGTGAGCATTTTATCCGGATGGATAAAACCGATGGCCACCAGTCCATACTTAGGCTCGTTATCTTTAACGGTATGTCCGCCGGCGATCACCACACCAGCTTCGAGACATTTCTCGGCTCCGCCGCGCAAAATCTCGGCGTTGATTTCCGGAGGCAGGTCAGGGTGTAGGGCAGCCACGTTCAAGGCCATGAACGGCTGGCCGCCCATGGCGTAAATATCCGAGAGACTATTGGCAGCAGCAATGCTGCCGAAGTCGTAGGGATCGTCCACTACTGGCGTGAAAAAATCGGTCGTCACCACGAGGGCACGCGTCGAATCCAGCTTCCAGATAGCAGCATCGTCAGGTTTTCCAAGGCCAACCAGGAGATCTGGATAGTTGCGGGCATCAAATATATTCTCAACAGGGCGCAGAACCTGCGCCAGCGTCTCCGCGCTCAGTTTCGACGCTCAACCAGCACAATTGGAATAACTGGTCAACCGGATCTGACGCCCTGTTGGGTGAGCGACCGACATGACATCTCCTTATTGTTGAGGGGTCACAGACGGTAATAGCAACGGTGTGCCGCTCGGAAGGTACATCACCTGCACATTGGGAGCCAATTTGTTGATATAAGTGTAGGTCAATAGTTCAGGGGTGAGTGACTTGGATAGGAGGTCATTGGCTTGAGCCTGAGCCTGGGCTTTTAATATGATGGCCTGCGCCTCACCCTGTGCGGCGATGACGACCGCATCCGCCTGACCCTGCGCCACCTGGCGGGCCTGTTCGGCCTCCTGCTTTCTTTGTTCCACTACGAACTGCGCCTGTAGAGCCAGTTGCTCGGCGATCTGCTTCTGCTCCACTGCCGCAGCGTATTCATCGCTGAAGCGAATATTCCGAAGCAGGAAGTCATCCATCATCAAGTTGTTTGCAGCCAGGCCTTGTTCTATTGTTCCACTGATCATTTGCTCCAGTTCGGCCCGTTTGGTGCTGACTATTTCTTCGACGCCAAATTGCGAAACGGCATCCCGTATGGCCGAGCGGGTGACTGGCCGAACGACCAGGTCTTCAAAACGGTTCTGCCAGGTGATATGCAAATCGATCAGATGCAATGGGTCGATCGAATAAATAACCGAGGCGTCGATGAAAACCTGCTGACCGTCCTTCGTACGAGCCTGGATGGAGTCGTCGCCTGTCACCTGGCCCTCACCGGTGGTGGTGGCCATGGTATAGGTCTGCTTCGCAATGGAGTAAGGCTGGACGTTCTCGAGAAACGGAACGACCCAGTGCAAGCCCGGGTTCAAAGGCTGCGTGCGGTAGCCGGTGGGTTGAAGGGCAGAGATGACGATACCGTATTGGTCCGCCTGCAGGAACACCAGTCCGGCGCTGACAGTGGTCAACACCAATGAAAAAATGGCTGTCCCGATCACCATCCAGACAGCTCCCTTTAACGGTTTCGCCCGGCTGGCGCGTACCACCGCCAGGACGATAATACCTACCACCAGAAGCCACGAGAAAGTGGCCAGTCCTTGAAGAACGCTAGCAATATTCATAGGAACTCCTTATAT
>CAISEG010000070.1 GCA_903884265.1 uncultured Anaerolineales bacterium
ATTATGCTGCTGAGAAGATCGGCCGGGTTAAAGGCTATTCCATCTGTTTCGATACGCCTTTTTTCCACGAGTTTTCGGTCTGCTGCCCGAAACCGGTGTCCGAAATCAATGAGCATTTACTCGCACACGGGATCCTAGGCGGCTACGACCTGGGCCAAGATTACCCTTCGCTTAAGTATCACATGCTAATCGCCGTTACAGAGATGAATACCAGGGATGAAATTGACGCCCTGGTGGATGCACTGGCAGAGGTGAGCCATGACTGAGC
This sequence comes from uncultured Anaerolineales bacterium, assembly GCA_903884265.1. Classification (GTDB taxonomy): domain Bacteria; phylum Chloroflexota; class Anaerolineae; order Anaerolineales; family Villigracilaceae; genus UBA877. The sequence continues at coordinate 269 of CAISEG010000070.1, forward strand.
CAACCATTTACGAACTATCCTCCCCTGGGCGCACCGGCGTCACCTTCCCGGATCCCGACGTCCCACGCGCCGGACTACCGGAAAACCTGCTTCGCAAAGACCTGCCGTTACCCGAACTCGCCGAAGCGGACGTTGTTCGGCATTACGTCAATTTGTCGAAATACAACTACAGCGTGGACGGCGGTTTCTATCCGCTCGGTTCGTGCACGATGAAGTACAACCCGAAGATCAACGAGGATACTGCCCGCCTGCCCGGTTTCGCTTTTACGCATCCGCTCCAGCCAGTTGAGACAGTGCAAGGTAACTTGGTGTTGATGTATACCTTGCAGGAATGGTTGAAGGAAATCTCCGGCTTTGCCGCAGTGACCCTCCAACCGGCTGCCGGTGCGCATGGCGAGTTGACCGGTGTGCTGATGATGCGCGCCTATCACAAAGACCGCGGCGATACCAAACGCGTCAAGATGCTCATTCCCGATTCGGCCCACGGGACGAATCCGGCTTCTTCGGCCATGAACAGGCTGGAAGTGGTACAGGTCCCTTCCGATGCGCGGGGGAATGTGGACTTGGCTGCCTTGAAAGCTGCCTGCGACGATACCACCGTCGGCCTGATGCTGACCAACCCGAACACACTTGGCCTTTTTGATGAACACCTGGAACAGGTAATCAAAATCGTCCACGATTGCGGTGGACTGGTCTACGGGGATGGTGCCAACCTGAATGCCTTGCTGGGCATTTTACGTCCCGCCGATGTGGGCTTTGACCTGATGCACATCAACCTGCACAAGACCTTTTCCACTCCGCATGGTGGTGGTGGACCGGGCTCGGGTCCTGTGGGTGTAACGGAAAAACTGGCCGACTTTCTCCCAAGCCCTCTGGTAGGGATAGTCGAAGATAATGGAGAAGACGAACCGCCACTTTATGGTTTCGTCATCCCGAAGAAAACGATCGGCCGCATAAAAGCTTTCCACGGCCACTTTGGGATGCTGGTGCGTGCGTACACTTACATTGCCATGCACGGACCGGACGGTCTGCGGCAAATTGCCGAGTATGCCGTGCTGAACGCCAACTATGTCAAGGCGCGCCTTAAGGGTGTCTACACCGTCCCATTCGACCGGCTTTGCATGCATGAGTTTGTGGCTGAAGGCCAGTGGGCCGACGCTCCCGGCATCCGTGCTCTGGATGTGGCCAAGCGGTTGATGGACTACGATTTTCACCCGCCGACCAATTACTTCCCACTCATCGTCAATGAAGCGTTGATGATCGAACCGACCGAGACCGAGAACAAGGGTACGCTGGATGCCTTTGTCGAGGCGTTATTGAAGATCGCTGCTGAAGCGAAAACGACTCCCGACCTGCTTCATGAGGCCCCACACAAGACCCCCTTTGGCCGTATGGACGAGGTCAAGGCAGCGCGCGAACTGGTGTTGTGTTGCTGGCTACCCGAGGATTACGAGAAGAAAGGTTAGGTCTTCAGGGGCAACCTTCCGGTTGCCCCTGATCTTATTTTATATACACTCCACGCCTTGCCACCCCCGCTGACCTGCCGGCCATCGTAGCCATTTAAAACCAAGCCATCACCACCCGGAACGACCCTGCTGATACCATTCTGGTCACCGTGAAGGGGCGTCTCGATTGGTTTAACACCCATTCTGCGGATGAATACCCGATCTATGCCAGCAAAGCGGATGACGGGCAGGTGTTGGGCTACCTATCGCTGAGCCCAACCCGGGAGCGGTCGGCACTGGGGAGGATGGGGGAAGCCTCCTCTTAGGTGGATTATGCCCGGCATGGCAAAGGCATTGGCTTGGTTTTGATGCAGCATGCCATCAGCGAGTGCCCGCGGCTAGGGGAGAAAGTAGTGGTGGCGATCCTGCTGGAATGGAATATTCCCAGCATAAAAGTGCTGGAGAAGTTCGGTTTTGAGCGCTGGGGCTTTCTACCGGAAGTGGTTGAATTTTCTGGGCGAACGTGCGGGCATTTGTATTACGGAAGAAAAGTATAGTTATTTAATTGTTGTATAATGGCCTGACCCATGCACGAACTCGCCGTAACCGAAAGCATCCTCGAAATTGCCGTTCGCCATGCGCAAGGCAAAAACGTCGGCCGTATCACTGACCTGTACCTCGTCATCGGGCAGTGGTCATCCATTGTGGACGATTCGGTCCAATTCTACTGGGACATCATCAGCGATGGCACGCTTGCCAAAGGCGCCACCCTGCACTTCCGGCGCGTGCTGGTGGTGCTGACCTGCCAGGACTGTGGGAATGAGTATCAACCTGCCAGCGAAGAATTCGCCTGCCCGAATTGCGGAGGAACCCACGCCAGGGTTAAAACCGGCGAGGAGTTCCAACTGGAAGCGATAGACGTGGAAGATTAATGCGTCGCTGCCAGGAACAATCTTATTAGTTTTAATGTTATGGAGAACCGATCATGTCACAGCGCATCCCTGTAGTTGAAAAGATCCTATCTGCCAATGACCGCCTGGCAGCCGAAAACCAGTCCAGTTTGGATGCCGCCAACGTTTTTGCCATTAACATGATGGCCAGCCCGGGGGCTGGGAAAACATCTCTGATCGAGCAAACGCTCAAGGGTCTGGAAGGCCACCTGCGTATTGCCATGATCAATGGTGATATCGCCACTTCCTTCGATGCAGATCGCGCCCAGGCTGCCGGGGCGACCGCCATCCAGATTAACACCGGCGGCGACTGTCACCTGGATGCCGTCATGGTGCAATCAGCCCTCTCCCAACTCGACCTAGGCATCCTTGACCTGCTGGTCATCGAAAACGTCGGTAACCTGGTCTGCCCGGCAGACTTCAAACTCGGCACGCACAAGAGTGTACTGGTAGCCTCCATTCCCGAGGGTGACGATAAACCCTACAAATACCCCGGAATGTATCGCGGTGTGAACGCGGTGGTCATTAATAAGATCGACTTACTACCTTATGTGCCTTTCCGCATGGATTTCTTCAAGAAGGGAATCGAAGTGCTCAACCCTGGTGTGACCCAGTTCGAACTCTCCTGCCGCACCGGGGAGGGCCTGGCTGGCTGGTTGGCCTGGCTGGAGGGGCAGGTGAAGGAATTCAAGGGTATTCACGCGAAGTAAATTCGAACGGGTTTCTCCCAAACACAGACTGACCGGAGGCCTCGATCATTTTCGAGACAGCCGTTTTTTTTTTATTTGGCAGAACGCAATTCCTTTTTCGAAGGTCCCAAATCAAATTTTATGATAAAATAGACTTGTTTTATCGTTATATATCTGCTATCCTGGATACGAGATAGGTCTCCCGGTACGCCCATTATGTTTCGAGCTATCTTGGAGACTCCCAAAGCTCTTATGTTTATTTTTCGACAGTAGGAAAAAGCACATGCTTTCCAAGATTATTTCAGACCTTTTAGCTGCATTGAATTTGATGGCTGTAGAAGATCGCCATTTAATTCTTGGTAAGACTAAATGAAGCAATTAAGAACAGTTGATTTTATTGGTAAACACATAAAATATTCGCTGAAAAAATAAAGGGTGAGTAGAATGGAATTATTGGAGCGCTTTGCCACTTCACTCACTTCCCGGGAAGCGGCCATCCTCGAGGATGTAAAAGAGTATATCCGCTGGCAAACAAATCAAGGAGAGGCCGTATTCAAGCCCGAATCCTCGGATGATGTAGCCATAGGCACTTATTTGCTGGATTGTCATGTTCAGGGGGAAAAACAGGCTACTATTAAAAGAATCAGGTTATCCCTGGAATGTTTCTACATCTGGCTTAAAAGCAACGGCCTCATTGCTGGAAACCCTTTTGAGAAATTCAACCTGAAATGGCCATTTCTAAATCAAAGACAGTTTTGGCTCAAGCACGATGCCTTCCCGGGACGGCCCGGCGAGAGGGAAGTGGCCCGTTTGCAGGCGCTCAACCGCCTGGCAGAGTCGACCAACCGAGCCTCCGATGTGCAATCCATGCTCAACGGAACCCTTGAAACCCTGCTGGGGGAAATGAACTTGAATACTGCCTGGATCTCGCTTAAATCCGATGCCGGATTTCTACAACAGGCCACCGACCAGCCTCCTGCACATGGGTTCATCCTTGCAGCTGCATACAACCTGCCTCCCAGCCTGGAACAGTCCGATCGTTTATATCTAACACGTCCGCCGCTGTGCCGCTGCCAGGAATTGTTGAACAATGGAAGGTTGAAGCGCGGCGTCAACGTTGTCGAGTGCAGTCGTCTGCAGGAGGCCGCTAAAACAAGCCGCGAGAACGACGACCTGATGTTCCATGCCAGCGTGCCGATCATTTGCAATGATAAGGCTATCGGGGTGATGAACTTCGCTGCGAAAGAATGGCAATTGTTTTCAGCCTCCGACCTTCAATTTTTAACTGCGGGTGCCAAGCAGGTTGGTGCAGCGCTTGAACGGGCCCACCTGTACGACCAGATCCAGATTCAACACACCCACTTGAAGAATGAACTCAACATGGCTCGCAAGGTGCAGGTCAGCCTGATGCCTGAAAAATTACCGCGGATAAGTGGATATGGATTGGCAGCTTACTGGAAACCGGCTTTCGAAACATCCGGCGATTATTACAATATCTTCAAATTACCAGGCGGGCGCTGGGGTTTTATCGTCGCGGACGTGTGCGACAAAGGCGCCCCGGCCGCGTTGTATATGACCCTGGCACATGGACTGATACGCGAACGGGTGGAAAAAGAAGCCTCACCGGCGGCTTTGCTGACGCAGGTCAACCGGGCTTTATATGAACAAGGCCTCAAGACGAATTTCATCACCTCCTTTTATGCAATCCTGGACCCGGCAAGCTCAAGTCTGAAGTACGCGCTTGCCGGGCATCCCCCGCCTCTCTTGCGAAAGGCTTCCGGTAAGGTGAATACCCTTGCCGGAAAGGGCTTGGCCTTGGGCGTATTCCCGGATGTGCAATATGAGGATATGGATCTATCGCTGGCTCCGGGTGACAGCCTGGTCGCTTTTACCGATGGGATGACAGATGCCAATAACCCATTAAGCGAAACCTTTGAACTCGAGAAGCTCAAAACAGTCATCGGTTCTGCACCCGCCTCAGCTAAAGATCTTATGAAACACTTGCAAACATCCCTTGGTGATTGGGTGAAAGAAGCGCCTAATTTTGACGATATTACCCTCCTGGTGATCGGCAGAAAAAAGGCCCTTTAACCTGTCTGAACATTAGCCTATAGGACTTCTCTACTAAACAAAAGACCGCAGACTCCGACTTGGAAACCTGCGGTCATTGCATTCCTGGAGGCTTTCGTTCTAATGATGTTCGTGCTTTTCCGCTTCCTCGGCCTCTGCCTTGGTCTTGTGGATCGTCCCATCCGGATGGTTCGGGGGCGAATAGACCGTATATAGTTTCAACTGCTTGCTCTTGGATGTATTAATGACGTTATGATAGGTCCCAGCTGGGACAATGACCGCATCGCTGCCATGGACAATGTGCTCTTCCTTGCCACCGAAGACGAACTTGGCTTCGCCTTCTTCGATGCGGAAGAACTGGTCAACTGCCTGGTGCACTTCGTTGCCGATCTCTTCACCCGGCTGCAAGCACATCACCACAAGTTGGGCGTGTTTACCCGTGAACAATACCTCACGGAAATACTGATTCTTCAAAGTCATTTTTTCGATATTTCCAACAAAACCGGTCATTGCTTTTTCCTCCTTTAGGGGTTAGAGAAAAGGGAAACTCATGAAATTATATGTATTTTAACACAAAGCCCTAAAAATAAAAATCATCACACTGTTGAATATGATAAACTTGGCCTCTGCAACCCTTCCTTTTAGGAGAATTCCCCAAATATGTGCGGCATCTTCGGCATTGTTACCAAAGACGAACAACCTCTCGGCCCGATCCTCATCGATGCAGCCCGGCGGTTGACTTACCGGGGCTACGACTCGGTCGGGGCTGCCACGATCAGCGGTTCCAAAATTGACCTGCGCAAGGATACCGGCCGGGTGGACGATGTGGCCGCCAGGTATAATTTCGCCGAAATGACCGGTCAGCGCGGCATCACCCAACTGCGCTGGGCTACTTTCGGCGAACCCTCTCAGGTCAACTCCCAGCCGCATCTGGATTCGGACGGAGACCTGGTGGGGGCGCATAACGGCAACGTGGTCAACAACGTCGAGCTGCGCCAGCAGTTCATGGCCGAGGGTCTTACTGTCCGCTCGCAGAATGACGGAGAGTCCTGCGTGCACGCCGTGGAGCGCTACATCAATAAAGGTTATGATTTCATCGACGCCATCCGCCTGGCTTATGGCGACCTGCAGGGGGACTACGCCTTTGTCATCGGGCGCATCAACGATGACAAACTCTATGCCATTAAGAAAGGTTCCGGCCTGGTGGTTGGCATTGGAGGAAGTTTCACCTGTGTCTCCTCTGACCTGCCTTCGATCCTGCCTCTCACCCGCGAGATCATGCGCATTCAGGACGGGGAGATCATCACCCTGTGGCCGGACCGGGTAGAACTGCGCTCAGTGAAGGATGGCAGCCTGATCTCACGGAACACGGAAACGGTCACCGAGACGATGGATGCTGTCCAGAAAGGCGGATATCCGCATTTCATGCTGAAAGAGATCCACGAACAGCCACAGGTGGCGCGCGAACTTCTCCATCTATTAGAAAGTAATCCAGATGTACAGACCATGCTCGAAAAGATGCGCACGGCCCGCCAGTTGTACTTCGTTGGCTGCGGTACCAGTTACCATGCCTGCCTGGCGGGTGCGGTCTTCTTTGCCAAAATCGCCGGACGGGCTGCCATCCCGGTGCTGGCTCCCCAATTTGTCCCGCAATATGCCCCGGCGGTTAATTACGAGGATGTGGGTCTTTTCGTGAGCCAGAGTGGCGAGACCAAGGATGTGCTCAACGCCTTACAAAGCGGCGAAGAAAAAGGTATAACTTCGTTCGGGTTGGCAAATGTGATCGGCTCCACGCTCACCAAGGCCACTTCCTGTACACTGCCACTTTGCTGCGGTTACGAGATCTCCGTCCCCGCCACCAAGACATTCACCAACCAGGTGGTCGCGTTTCTGTACCTGGCTTATCGCCTGGCTGGGCGCGATACCGCTGAATTGGCGGTCATCCCCGACCTGATGGAAAAGACGCTCGAGATGGTGACCCCACAGGTGGCGGCAATCGCCCCGGCGGTTAACAAATGGAACGACCTGTACTGTCTGGGGTATGGCGCTACCTATGCGATGGCACTGGAAGGGGCGCTGAAACTCAAGGAGATCACCTATGCCCATTGCGAAGGTATGCTATCGACCGAGTTCAAGCATGGGCCACTCTCCGCGGTGACAAAAGGGTTCCCGATCCTGTTTGCTGCCGGACCGCTGGATGTGTCGCTCATTGTCAGCGGCATCAACGAAGTGACCTGCCGCGGGGCGCGAGCAATTGCCATTGGCGAAGAAGACGCCCGCCTGCGGGCCAATGCCAGCGACCTGATCGCCCTGCCCAAGTCCACACCGGAGATTGCCTCCCTCCTGGCGGTACTTCCGTTACAACTTCTCTCATACCAGATGAGTGTGATGCGCGGTTTCGATCCCGATTTCCCGAGGAACCTGTCCAAGACGCTGACGGTGGATTAAAGAGAGGTCATGGATTTTGTGTGACGTTATAAGGAGTTGGCACGTTATAAGTGTGGCCTATTTGCCCCGAGGCGCGTCCCTTCCCGTGCTTGAGGGTAAACCTTTCAATTGACCCTACACCTTTTTGTGGATATACGGGAAGTAGCCGATGGGCTATCGCTGGCTGCGGAAGAAGGTCACAGCGCGGATGTGTATATTGTATCCAATGGTTATCTGGCGGCGAGGGAATTGACCGGATGCATTTGGGACGCGGTGTGTGGCTGGTACTGTCTGGAGGTAGCCTGCTGCGTCTTAATGCCGCTTCCAGGCCGCTTGACTTGCCCGGGAAAATTTCTATAATGAATACAATGACGTTTCTTTTGATGCTGACAGTTTTCAGTGACTGTTTGTAGTGAGGTGATTTCCATTGCATCATTCCTGACAGTTCCCACGTTCGTATATGGAAAAACATCCAGTGGCCCCCTATCTGTTCTCAGGGAAGAATTGTATAAGAAGGCTGTGTAGCTAAAAAAAAGGATTTTACCTATGGCGAAAACCAAGCTGGTAACGAAACGTAATGGCCGCGTTGTCCCGTTTACTCAGGACAGGATAACCAATGCCATTTATCGGGCTGCAGTAGCTGTTGGGGGAAGAGATAAAAAAACCGCCCAGAAGCTGAGCGACCAGGTTGTTGCAATAGTGGATAGGGTATATGCACCCGATAAAGTACCCACGGTTGAAGAAATCCAGGATATCGTTGAAAAGGTATTGATTGAAAATGGCCATGCAAAGGTAGCCAAGGAATATATTCTTTACAGGGATGAGAGAAACCGGCGCAGGCTTCAAGCGAAATCAACCTCCGAACAACCCAAGGACAATATTCCCTGGGCAAAGTTATGGTCAGTTCTGGATTGGGCAGTCGATCATGATTTAAACACCACTGAAGGGCTGAACAAAAGAATTAGGAATGGGGAGATACTAGATATTGTGATGGAGTCGGAAAGGGCGTATTCACAAGATATTTCCGTAATGGAAACTGCAATTTCTGAAAACAGGGAGGAGATCAGATTAGCGATATTCGCTGGACCATCCTCGTCCGGTAAAACCACAACAACAAAAAAAATTGCTCTCAGGCTGGCTGAAAAAGGGATCACATTCTTAGAGTTAAACCTGGACAATTATTATTTCGACCTGGAGTTGCATCCGAAAGATGAATTTGGCGATTACGATTTTGAAACACCCCAGGCTCTGGACATCGAGTTGATCAATCACCACATCAAGGACCTACTTGACGGGAAAGAGATCCAAATGCCGTATTATGATTTTAAGACCGGGAAGCGCAGTCAAAAGACCACGCCAACACGCATATCGAAAAGCGATGTAATCCTGATTGACAGCCTCTACGGCTTGTTCCCTTCTCTGACCGATGGGGTGACAAACGCATCCTATAAAGTGTATATCGAACCGCTATTGCAACTGAAGTGTAACAATGGAGAATTCGTCAGGTGGACGGATATCAGGCTCATGCGCAGAATGCTCAGGGACGCTACCCACCGGGCGGCTGATTATAGTCAGACATTAACACACTGGCATTATGTGAGGTCGGGAGAGTTAAGAAATATCATGCCCTATATTTCTTCGGCTGATTATATTGTCAACAGCGGGATGCCTTATGAGTTGTCGTTATATCAGGCAAAGCTGGTGGGATATTTTAAGAAATGGTCCCAGGAATATAAAGAAGACGCCTTAAGGCAAGATGCATACAATAGGGCAGCCCGAGTTTATGCTTTGCTGGATTCCATTCTTCCAATTACAGATGATGCGATCATTCCAGGTGACTCTGTCCTTAGAGAATTCATCGGAGGCCTTGCTTTATAGGGGTAGATTGGCATGTTGGGAGATCCTGTAGACATAGCCGGGAGGATCCGGGCGTTGGCGCTGGTCGTGAAAATATGAGCGAACCAGGCTGGCGGGAGAATACGACCCGCGGGCGCTCCCCCTTGACAAATAGATGTTTATCTATATAATATCAAATAGATGGTTATCAATATGGAAATATTCGATCCTGTCCTCTTCGCTAAAGCTTTAGCCGACGAGACCCGGCAAAAGATCATGAAACTCTGCTGCTGCAAGTGGCTCTCGGTCAACGAGATCGTTGAACG
>CAISEG010000071.1 GCA_903884265.1 uncultured Anaerolineales bacterium
GCATGATCCGGTGGGAATGGCGCTGAATTGCTGAGACTGGCGGGCAATCTCCTCTGACATCTGTGGCGGGACGGTGACCCCGATGGTTCTTTCGGCATTAAATAACATGGTATAGCCATTGTCCAGGTGAAAGGGCTTAACAGAAGTTTTACAAGCCGCACATTTGATGGCGTCTTCGCCAATACCTTCAAGATAAGTCTTCGGGTTGATCAGGCCGCAACCGGGACACTGCTTGGCAACGAAAGGGTCGCCAACGAAATTTCCCTCAATAAAGCTATCGGTTCCTGAGGTCGTCGCAAGGGACAGAACATTGATCTTTTTAATCTTGAGACAAACGCTGTCACCGATTTCGGCCCCTTCGACGGCAATGGGGTGGGTAACTTCGTGACCGCTCGCATAGTCGGGGGTGATCATCGCTCCCCAGCACCCGGGCGAGACGCGGGCCACAATAATGCCGCCGTCGGCGACCAGGCCGGCCATCGGTTCTTTCGGGTCCAATACCCAAGCCATTTTGGATGTGTGTACAATACGATTCGCCATCTTCAGTCCTCCTTTCTTTGTTTAAAAACGTATTTAAGTCCGTCATGTTCTTATCCCCTTTTCCATATCCCAATAATCATCTGCCTTACCCCCGTACCTTGGTCAAAATATTTTGAAATCAATAGCTTGATCCATTTCAGAAAGTGTTTTCTTCTACTCCTTTATGATTTTGATGTCTCTTTCATTAAATTGAGTCGAGGTCGGGTAGAAATACAGTGCGCGCATGTTTAGGGCAACGCCTTCCATTGTTTCCGCCGTTTCCAGCTTCGTGGCAAAAGGACGTTAGACCATGCATTACACTTCCGCAAGCACCCCTCTCTCCTCCATCCATCAACATTTACTTCATCCATATCACAATTATGGATGAAAAGAACATTATTGATTGCCATCTGAAGTCATGCATTTTAATCAAGGTTGACGATTTGTGGATAACAGGAAGTTAGCGAGAGAGGTCGTCTGTTTAGTTCTACAAATAAGTGAAATCAGTGAAGTTAAAGTTTATCGATTACCGATAGAAAGGGGGGTACATCAACTATCCTTTGCACCTTTTCTTGTGATGGCTTCATTTTTAGTCGCAACAGCCTCACGCAATAGCTGCAGTGCGGCCTCGAAATTATAACCTTCCATGGCCTCCAAAAATGCCTCCAGCCTGTTCTGCAGCACTGGCTCCACCAGCTTCCGGGACTCACCCCACAGGGGTTTGCGCCTGCAGATCGCCGTCGGCGAGGAGGCTATCCAGATAGGCAACATCTGTGCCCACCTGCTTCCAATCGACCGGCCCTGTGTCCTCGTGCTTGCAGGTTGAAGTGTTGTCGCCCTGGTCGAATAGCTGAAACAATCCGATCTGAAGCTCAGGTGCTACTTTTTCTCTTTTTTCTGTAGGTTGTCTGCCTCGGTTACCCAACCACCACCCATGGCCTTGTAGACAGAAACCACCGACCCCAGCAAGTCGTATTTGGTCTTGGTTAAGGAGAGCCTGCTGTTGAAAAGCGATCGGTCGGCGTCCAGCACCTGTAGATAGTCGGCTGTGCCGGCCTCGAACTGGAGCCTTGACAGACGGGCATACTCCTCCAGTGAATGCACCTGCCGGTTTTGCGACTCCAGCTGTTCTCGCCCCTTGGTGGTCTTGATCAGGGCGTCCTCCACCTCGCGGAACCCGGTCAGAATTGCCTTTTGGTACTTAAACAGGGCTTGTTCCTTCTGGGCCTCCGCCTTCCTGACTTTTCCGGCGGTGGCGCCGAAATTGAAGATCGGAGCTGCCAGCTCCGTGCCAGCAGTCCAGAGCTCCGCGCCTGGAACGAATAGCTTGCTGATATCGTTGCTGGCTACCCCCAGAGTACCTGTCAGGGATATTTTAGGAAAGTATTCTGCCTTTGCCGCTCCTATATCCGCATTGGCGGCTATTAGATCCTGCTCAGCTTGGATAATGTCCGGCCGCCGCTCTAGGAGCTGCGAAGGAAGTCCGGCCGGGATGCCGGGCGGTGTCAGCGCATCAAGCTCTCTGCCGCGCGGGATTGGCCCCGGCGCACGTCCCAGCAGCAGGGAGAGTAGGTTTTCCTGCTGCCGGATCTGGAATTCGTAGTTGGGGACCTCTTGCCGGGCGGTTTCATACAGGTTCTCCTGCTGGGACAGTTCCAGCTTGGAGATGGTGCCGTACTTGAAGCGCAGCTGAAACAGCTTGAGGTTCTCTGCGGTTGCCTTTTCCGTATCCCTGGCAATCTTCAGTAGACGATCAAGCCCGCGCAGGGTCAGATATCCGCCGGCCACGCTGGAGACCACCGTCATGATCACAGTGCGGCGGCCAGCCTCACTAGCTAAGATCTGGGCCTGGGCCGACTCGCTGGAACGCCGGATGCGGCCCCACAGATCAATCTCCCAGGTAGCGCTGAGCGCGGCCTGATAATTTTCGGTCGTCTTGCCTCCCGTATTCTGTGCATCTGAGGTAATAGATCCACTGATCTGGGGGAAGTACTGGGAGCGTGTGATGTCCAGGGCTCCAAGGTACTGATCGACCTTGGCAGTGGCTTCCTTAAGATCAAGGTTGCTCCTCACCGCGGTCTCCACTAGGCTGTCCAGCACTGGATCACCAAACTGTTGCCACCAGCGGATATTGGCCAACTCGGCGGCGGCCTGATACTCTACATTCCAGTGTTCCGGCGCCGAAGTTGCCGGCCGCACGTAATCAGGGCCGATACTGCAGCCGGTTAGCACGACAAATAACAGGAAGAATACCACATTACGCATGTTCCGTACCCCTCTGTTCCAATGCGGTGCCCCGCTTTTTCCTGTTGAAGAGACCGCTCCTCTCTTCTAGTAGTACGAAGAAGAGTGGCACAAAGGATGACGCCACCAGGGTGGAGGCCAGCATGCCGCCGATAACGCCGGTGCCAATGGCCCGTAGGCTGTTTGCGCCCGCACCGCTCGCAATGGCCATAGGGACGCATCCCAGAATGAAAGCCAGCGATGTCATGACGATGGGCCTGAGCCTCAGCCGGGCCGCCTCTATTGCTGCCTCAGCCGGGGTCATCCCCTTGTGCAGGTTGTCTGCAGCGAATTCTATGATTAGAATGGCATTCTTGGCCGAAAGCCCCACCAGGGTCACCAGTCCCACCTGAAAATAGACATCGTTTTCAAGACCGCATCCCCAGGTCAAGAGCAGCGCGCCGCAGATAGCGAACGGAACCGACATGACCACGCCGATTGGCAGGGACCAGTTCTCGTATTGGGCTGCCAAAATCAGGAAGACCATAATCAGGCCGAAGGCAAAGGCGATGGTCGAGGTGCTGCCGGCCTTTTTCTCTTCAAATGCCTGACCTGACCACGAAAAGCCATACCCATCCGGCAGTATCTTACTCGCCACCTCCTCCATGGCTGCGATGGACTGGCCCGAACTGTACCCCGGCGCTTGACTGCCGTTCAGTTTCGAGGCGGGAAAGCCGTTGAAGCGGGGCAGAATGCCGGGGCCGGCCACGTATTTGATGGTAGCTACCGCCGAAAGCGGGATCATGGCGCCGCTGGTGGATCGGATATAGACTTGTGTCAGGTCGTCCGGCTTATCGCGATATTCGGCCTGCGACTGCATGACTACCTGCCAGATCCGACCATACTGCAAGAATTGCCCTACATAGGCCGAACCGAAATAGGACTGAAGGGTATCGAAGACCGTGGAGACCGGTATTCCCAGCAACTCGGCCCGTGAACGGTCGACATCAAGATAGAGCTGCTGCTGGCTGGCTGAGAATGTGGTTGAGAGGCCGGTCAGTTCCTTGCGCTTCCTGGCCTCGGCGATGAATGCCTTGGTAATCTTCTCAAGTTCCTGTGGGGTGGCAATCCCCTTGTTCTGAATGTAGAATTCAAAACCGCCGGTACTGCCCAGGCCGGGAATTGAAGGGGGATTTATCGGGAATACCAGCCCCTCCTTGATCGCCGAAAGTTTGCGTCCCTGATCGCGCACCACGCTGAAAGCGCTTGCCTGTGGCTCCTTGCGCTGGTCGTAAGGCTTCAGCGCAATAAACATCAGGGCGGAATTGTTCTTGACGGCGCCGTCCATCAGGCTGTAGCCGTCTATCTGTGTAATGTCTTCAATGGCTGGATTAGAACGGAGAATCGGCAGTATCTGATTGCTCACCTGACTTGTGCGCTCCAGACTGGCGGCGTCCGGCAGAAAGCTGCCCACAAACAGGTAGCCCTGGTCCTCTTCAGGCACAAAACTACCGGGCACCACCTTGAAGAGAACCACCACGGCCACCAGCAGACCTACAAACAGGGCGACCCCGATGATTCTGTGGTTGATCAGCCAGCGCACCCCGGCCACATAGAGTTCAGTCAGACGGCTGAAATTGTTCTCGAACCATTTGAAGAATCCCCTCTTCTCGCCATGGGTTGGCTTTAGGATGCGCGCCGCCATGGCTGGCGAGAGGGTCAGAGCCACCACACCGGACAGTACCATCGAGATGGCAATTGTCACCGCGAACTGCTTGTAGAGGGTGCCGGTCATCCCCCCCAGAAAAGCCACCGGGAGGAAGACCGAGCCCAGCACCAGCACTATGGCGATCAGTGCCCCGGTCAGATCCTTCATCGCTTTTTTGGCCGCCTCCATGGGGTTCATGCCGAAGGTGGCCATATTGTGCTCCACGTTCTCAACCACAATGATGGCGTCGTCAACCACCAGACCGATGGCCAGGATCATGCCGAACAGGGTCAGCATGTTGGTGGAGAAGCCCAGAATCTTGATGCCGATATAGGTGCCTATTATGGCGATCGGCACCGCAAGAATCGGGATCAGGGTGGCACGGAAGCTCTGCAGGAACAGGAACACCACCAGCACCACCAGTACTACCGCCTCGAAGAATGTATTCACCACCTTCTCGATGGATGCCTCGGTAAAAGTACTGGTGTCCAGCACCACCTTGTACTCCATGCCAGCCGGGAAATTCGGTTTCAGGCTTTTGAGAAGGGCGCACACCTGTTTGGATGTCTCGATGGCGTTGGCGCCGGGTTGCTGGTACACGACGATGACCGCGGATTTTTTCCCGTTGACTCTGGTGGTGATGGAGTAATCCTTTGCGGCAAGCTCTGCACTGGCAACGTCTTTCAACCGCACGATGGCCGAACCCTGGCTGGCGGAGCGGATGATGATGTTTTCAAACTCGGCTGGGTCGGACAACATACCTTTGGTGGAAACCACAAAAGACTGCTGGGTCCCCGCTGGAGCCGGATTCTGGCCGATGGAACCGATGCCGTAGGCTTTGTTCTGCTGCTGAATGGCTGTGGAGATGTCCTGCGTGGTGACCCCAAGCTGGGCCATCTGGTCCGGTTGCAGCCAGATCCGCATCGCAATGTCGGGCGTAGGGAACATGCTGGCAAAGTTGGCACCTGGCAGACGTTTGATCGGGTCAAGTATATAGAGGTTGGTGTAATTGCCCAGGTAGACAGGGTCGTAGCGTTCGTCGCCGGAGTAGATGCTGATGGCTATCAGGAACGACCCGGAGTTTTTCGTCACCGTTACCCCCTGTCGACTGACCACGTCCGGCAGGAGGGATAGGGCCTGGTTGACCCGGTTCTGGACATTTACCTGGGCCAGGTCGGGGGCGGTGCCGGCCTCGAAAGTAACGGTAAGCGACATGCCGCCGGACGATGAACTGCTAGACGTCATATAGAGCATCCCCTCGACGCCGTTTATTTGCTGTTCCAGCGGTGCGGCTACCGTGTTGGCTATTACCTCGGCGGTAGCGCCGGGATAGAAGGCGGATACTTGCACGGTTGGGGGTGCGATATCTGGGTACTGGGCGATGGGGGTGAACTTCATCGCCATGAATCCGGCCATGGTGATGATTATGGAGATGACCGCGGCGAATACCGGGCGGTCTATAAAGAAGCTTCCCATGGTTTTCCCCTAGTTAGCTACTGCCGGCTGTTGAGGTTGGGCTGCCTTAATCTGGCCTGGTGGCACCATCTTGATGGGCATGCCGGGGGCAAGCTTCATGAAGCCTTCCACAATGATGCGATCTCCAGGCTTGAGACCGCTGATGATGATCCAGTCGTCACCTAACCACTCACCGACTGTTACCGGCCTTACTTCCGCCTGGTTCTTGTCATCCGCCACAAATACCACATGACCGTTGGGGCTTTGTTGGACTGCCCTCTGGGGCACCACCAGGGCGTTGGGGCGTTGCGCGCCCTTCAGGTATGCCTTCACGTACATGCCGGGACGCAGCTCGGGCTTGGGGTTGGGGATCACGGCCCGTACCAAGTAGGTACCGGTCTCCCTGCTGAAGGAGGGGTCGGCAAAATTCACCACCCCGGTCTGGGGATAGCGGACGCCGTTGGCAAGTTCCAGTTCCACCGTGTAACGGTTTCCCTTCGGCGGAAGCAGCCGGCCGCTCACGATCTCTTGATGCACGCGGTCCTGTTCGTTCTGGGAAATACTGAATTCAACCCAGGCCGGGTCCAGCTTGGCCACATAGGTCAGCTTGGCCGAGGAGCTGCCGGCGGCAATGTACCCGCCCTCGCGCATCAGGGACTGACCGGCCACCCCACTCACTGGTGAGCTTATAGTGGTGTAGCTCACGTCCAGCATTGCCTTGTTGTACTTGGCTTTGGCCTGTTGAAGTGAAGCTTCGGCGCTCTTGTGTTTGCCGATGGCGTCGTCCAGGTCTTTCTTGCTGGCGGCGTTCTGCTCGGCCAGCGGAATGACC
>CAISEG010000072.1 GCA_903884265.1 uncultured Anaerolineales bacterium
ACGTGTCCGGGTACAGTTGATTTTGGTGGATGTCCAGCGAGGATTCATCGATTTTAAAAGGATCAATTCATCGAAGCATTAAGATCGGCATGCTTACAGTTGTCCAAAATCTGAACTAAGGAGCCTTCCTATGAAAAAGCAGGCAGGACTGTGGATCGATCACCGCAAAGCTGTAATCGTGATCGTTACGGAAACAAGGGAAGAGATCAAGGAAATTACCTCAAATATGGAGAAACACATCCGCTTCACTGGTGGGTCGGCTTCGCAGGATGGCTCTACTGAAGACGTGCGGGACCGGCAATTTGGGAACCATCTCAACAGCTTCTACGATGCGGTTGTCGCTTTTATACGGGGTGCAGACACGATCCAAATATTTGGTCCGGGCGAGGCCAAAGGTGAGTTGGTGAAACGTCTTGAGCAAGATGGAGTGAAAGAACGCATCCTTGTCGTTGAAACGGTCGACAAGATGACTGATCGCCAAATTTCAGCGAAGGTTAGGACGCAGATACCACACTAGCTTGGCGAAAATAAATAAATAAACACTTGCCGCAGATTTGTAACTCTGTGGCAAGTGTTCTTTCAGGCAAGGGCGGCGCGGTATTGAATTGGCTATTCTTCCACCAGATCAAATCCCGGCGGTGCTCAGAGAATCAAGCAGTTTGGAGATCAGCGTGGTCAGTTCGGGATGGGTGACTTCGAAATGTGCGAGGGCGCTTTCCAGGCGCTGAACAAGGGATGGGTGCAATTGCACGGGGTGTTCCTCCGAACGTTCAAGCAATGCGCTGATATCCCCTTCAAGGGCGCGTAGCAACTCCCTGCCTTTCTCGTCAACCGCCTGGGTTTTCTTGATCTCATCGTGAAGTTGACGGAGATCTTTCCGAAGCTCTTTATTTTCCATTTCCTGATCCATGGGGGCATGCCTCCTTTTAGATGTCGATATTTTATTCTAGCACGAAAACGGCATGATAAAGTAAGTCTCACTTGGAAATAAAGAGAGCTTACAAGCGATTCTTGCAAGCTCTCGGCTTGGTTATTTGCGTCACCTCAAAGAGGAGGCATACCTGCACAGTGATAGATGCTCTACGGAAATGATGTCTTCCTACGTGGATGATATTCCTTGCAGGGTTGGGCTCTGGGTTGGATTTAATACTATTAGAATACCTAGGCGGCTAATTGCGGCGCGTTCGTACGCTCAAGGCAAATACTGCTAGCGCGTACATGGCAACTGCCAGTGCCAGGCAGGCCAGGATGCTGGTGCTGATTGCATTGCCGTCCCAACCCTTGTTGAGCAAAGCCCGCATGGCTTCCAGAACATAGGTGATTGGATTGAGCTTGGCAGCCACCTCCAGCCATCCTGATAGCAGCGCTAGGGGCACGAAAGTGGGGGCGAGGAATGTTAGAGGGAAGAACAGGAAACTGGCTCCCTGTGTGGCGGCCGCACTCCCGCTCCCAAGGGCAGCCGAGACCGTGAAACCAGCAAAACCGATCCCGAGCAGCACTCCCAGCCCAACCACTGCCAGTAAACCCAGGAAGCCGGTCGCCGGTTGGAGGCCCAGGAGCAACCCCACGGCCACCACAATGGCCGCCTGGACCCCAAGGATGACCGCGCCGGCAAGGATCGGCGCGAGCAACAGCGCTGCCCGGTGAACCGGAGTCAGAAGCAGTTTATCGAAATAACCACGTTCGATATCACGGACCAGATTCTGAGCCGCGATGCCGGATCCGGAAAGGGATCCGCTGACGATGGATAGTGGCAGGATGAATCCCAGGTAGCTTCCGCCAATCCCGGGGATGAATCCGGCTGCTTTCCCCAAGGTTGACTGGTAAATGACCAGGAAAAAGATACTGATCGCGATTGGAGGCAAGAGTGCCTCCGGCGTGCGCAACAAGCTTGTCAGAGAACGCACGACTAAAAGATAGATATGCACGGGAAGTGAAAGAGGTTTTTTCGCGACCGGGCGCGAGGCGGCAATGTCAAGTGTTTTTGTGTTCATTATTTATTTACCTCCACCCGTCGATTGGAACGGGTTGATTTGAGTTGGGCGACCTCCGTGGCAACGAGGCGCTGTCCAGTGACCTGCAGGAAAACATCATCAAGGGTTGGCTGTGTCAGAGTCAGAGAAATCGGAGCCAGCCCCGCATTTTGAAGCTGGGTGACCACGGTCGGAATGGATCCGGCTGCCTTGCTCAAATAAAGTCGGACAGTTTCACGGTCCAGTTGTAACCGATCCCCCGTGTGTTCAAGGGTCGACCGGCCCTTTTCAGCAAGTTCAGGAGTATCAAAGATCAGGTTGATCGACTCCTTGCCCATGGCCGCTTTAAGTTTTGCAGGTGACCCTTCGGCGGCGATCTGACCGGCAACGATAATTGCAACCGTGTCGGCGAGTTCGTCAGCTTCTTCCAGGTATTGCGTCGTCAGGAAGATGGTAATCCCAAGCTCGCGGTTCAGTCGGCGAACTTCCCCCCACACGTCCCTACGACTGATGGGATCCAGACCGGTGGTAGGTTCGTCCAGGAAGAGGATCTTGGGTTGGTGTACTAGTGCCATTGCCAGGTCCAACCGGCGACGCATTCCGCCGCTGTAAGTGCTCGCCTGGCGATTTACCGCATTTGAGAGCTGTACGAGTTCTAATAATTCCTTCGCGCGGGCCGTTGCGGCAGACTTCGAAGCGCCGAACAACCGTCCCTGAAGGACAAGCAATTCCATGGATTTCATGAGGGGATCGATGCCAATTTCCTGCAAGGCGACCCCGGCCACGCGCCGGACCTCGGTGGCCTGATTAACTACATCGAAGCCTCCAACTAAGGCACGGCCGGATGTTGGGAGGGCTAGGGTGGTCAGGATCTTGATGGTTGTGCTTTTCCCAGCACCGTTCGGGCCCAGGAAGCCAAAGATTTTCCCTTCATCCACTCGAAAATTGACCCCATCGACTGCGGTTACCTTCACCTTACCCGGATAGGATTTGACCAGATTTTCAACCACGATCTCTCGATCTTTCATTTCTTCCTTCCTTTCTCAATCGCCAGTGTTTCTTGGCTGGTTTATTGTTTATATGACAGTTGTAATCCAATTTATCTAAAATGTCAATACAAAACATGTGCAATAAATATACAATATATTGACAAATCACCAAATTCACTCAAGAATTGGACGCACCTGGCAGGTGTAACCTTTTGGATTAGATGGGTTTTATGAGCATTCGAGTGGGTGGAAATCACAGAATTTTAGAAAACCAATCTCCCGGTATTGACTAACTTTCCTTTTCTTAGTAAAATAGTTTCAATTGTTAACCATTAACAATATTAATCAAATTCTTGCAGAAGGAAAAATGGACGCATCAACTCGTTCTTCAGAAAAACTCAGGCAGGCGGTGGATGGTTTCTGGGAAACATACCCCCCGCTCTGGCGCATGATCCAGGCCCACATTCGCTTGGTGGCGGTGGAACAGTTTAACATCACTGTGGAACAATTCCACATTCTTCGTCACATCCGCAGGGGACGCGATTCGGTCAGCGCCCTTGCCGAGGCCAAGAATATCAGCCGCCCCGCAATCAGCCAGTCTGTAGACTTGCTGGTCACCCGGGGATTCATCGTCCGTACCGTGAACCCGCAGGACCGCCGACATGTAAAATTGGACCTGACCGCTGACGGTAACGCCCTGATGGATGCCATCTTTGGCGACACCCGCCAGTGGATGATGAAAACATTCTCTCTTTTGAGCGCTGATGAGATCGAGGCCTTGACCTGCTCGATGGAATCTCTTAAGAAGATTCTTTGACCCATGAACCAGGTCTCTAAGCTTTTTCGATTTCTCAAGCCTTACTGGAAAAAGGCAGTCCTTTCACTGGTCTTGCTGACTGCTGTCGTCATCATGGATCTGGCCATCCCGCGCCTGGTGCAACGCGTTATCGACCAGGGTATTAATGCCCACAATATGCAAGTGGTCGTGAATACCTTCTTCCTGATGCTCGGCATTTCAGTTCTGGATACTATCTTTGCCATCGGCAACAACAATTACTCGGTCCAGGTCGGCGAGGGGGTGGCACGTGATCTGCGAGAAGCCATCTTCCTGAAGATCCAGTCCTTTTCGTTCGGAAACTTTGACCGACTGAAGACCGGCCAGTTGATGGTGCGCCTTTCCAACGATTCTGGCGTGGTCCAGCGTCTGTTCCAGATTTCCTTGCGCATCGGCACGCGGGCCCCGCTCCTGATGATTGGCAGCCTCATCCTGATGTTCAACACTGCTCCGCAGTTGGCAATGACCATGCTGCCTCTCCTCCTCATCACATCAGCCATCATCGCGGTTTTTAGTATCAAGATGGGGCCGTTGTTTCTGACCATGCAGCAGAAACTGGACAGGCTTAATAACGTCCTCCAGGAGAATATTGCCGGGGTGCGTGTGGTCAAGGCCTTCGTACGCGCTCGCCACGAAGGCGATCGCTTTGAGCAGGCCAACGAGGATTTCACCGAGCGCAACATTCGGGTGGCGCAGCTCATGTCCATCTTGAGCCCGATCCTGACCTTTGCCCTTAATATCGGTATCGTGATCGTTGTCTGGTCCGGAGGCTTGCAGTCAATCCGGTTGGGCAACCTGTCCACCGGGCAGATCGTGGCCTTTGTTAACTATTTACAGACCACTGTCGTCCCTTTGATGAATTTGGTCAACCTGGCGAATATCTGGGCCGCCGCCATCGCTTCAGCGGGGCGCGTCAACGAGGTCCTGGATGCTGTCCCCGAGGTCCAGGATGCACCGGATGCCATTGTCTTGCCTGCAACCGGCCGTCCACAAGTCGTTTTCGAGAACGTCGGCTTTCACTACAACGGCTCGACGGACGGGTCGATCTTGCATGGCATTACCCTGACCGCCGAACCGGGTCAGAGGGTAGCCATTCTGGGCGCAACCGGGTCGGGCAAATCCACGCTGATGAACCTTATCCCGCGCTTTTATGATCCAACCGAAGGACGCATCCTGATCGATGGGGTGGACATTCGCCATATTCGACAGGACTCGCTGTTGGCCCATATTGGGATTGTTCCACAGGAGACGATCCTCTTCTCAGGGACGGTTCGGGACAACATCCGCTATGGCCGCCCGGACTCAACAGACGTGGAAGTGGTCGCTGCGGCGAAAGCAGCCCAGGCTCACGAATTCATTTTGGAACTGGATGACGGTTACGAAACCCACGTGGAGGAGCGCGGGGTAAACCTTTCTGGCGGACAGAAACAACGCATCGCAATCGCCCGTGCTCTCCTCACCCGACCGTCAATTCTGATTTTGGATGACAGCACAAGTTCGGTGGACGTGGAGACCGAGACAAAGATCCAATCCGCGCTGGACGACTTGATGATAGGTCGTACCAGTTTTGTGGTCGCACAGCGCATCAGTACCGTACTGAAAGCCGATAAGATTGTGGTTATCGATAAGGGGCAAATCGCCGCTGAAGGCACTCACCGCGAATTGCTGCAGTCCAGCCCGATCTACCAGGAAATATATGCTTCCCAGTTGGGAAATGGGGTCAACGGAGAATAACCTTGGCAGACCAACCCACCACCCAACCCAATGCCAGTGAGATCCGTTCCCAGATGATGCGCGGAGGTCCGGGCCGCCCCGGTAAGATCGAGAAAGCGCGCGATCCGCGCCGGGCGCTGGTACGGCTGATACCATATCTCAAACCCTACAGCGCACTTCTGGTTGTCGTCTTTACCTTCATTCTGGCTTCCACGATCCTCGGGCTGATCGGCCCTTACCTGATGGGCCAGGCAATTGATAAATTCATTGACGTAAAAAAGATCAGCGGTCTGGGGACACTTGCCCTGTGGATGTTGGTCGTCTTTATCCTTGGCAATCTTTGCGACGCGGCTTCCGGCTGGATAATGGCAAGCGTCTCGCAGAATGCACTTAAGGGGGTGCGTCATGACCTCTTTGGCCATTTGCAGACCCTCTCGCTCAAGTTCTTCGATAGCAACACAGCCGGCGAATTGATGAGCCGTTTGACCAATGATATTGATGCCATCAACCAGGCCGTCTCCCAGAATGTGGTCTCGCTGGTTGCCAGCCTGCTTTCGATGGCCGGAATTCTGATTGCCATGTTCCTGATGAATGTCTGGCTGACACTGGCTGCTCTCGCAGTTGTGCCATTGATGCTCTGGTTCACGAATTTTGTTGCCAGGTACACCCGCAAGGGTTTCCGAGAACTACAGAAACACTTGGGCGAAATGACAAGTGTCACCGAAGAGGCTATCAGCGGGCAGCGTGTGATCAAAGCCTTCCGGCGAAACGATTCGGTGATCGAAGCCTTCCGAATATCCAACCAGGATGTGTACAAGGCTGGCGTCTATGCCAACTCCTTTGCCTTGCTCCTGATGCCTCTCACCAACCAATTGGGCAACCTTTTCGTGATCACCATCGCCGGTCTCGGTGGCTGGCTGGCGCTCAAGGGATTGGTGACAATTGGAACGATAGCTGCCTTCATCAGTTATGGGCGTGCTTTCGTTAACCCGCTGCGGCAATTGTCGAACATCTATAATGCCATCCAGGGTGCGCTGGCGGGGGCGGAGCGCGTCTTTGAGGTGATTGACACAAAGTCGGAAATCGACGATGCTCCTGAGGCCGCACCGCTGGATACAGTACAGGGACATGTGACCTTTGATCACGTTCAGTTCAGTTACACCCCCGATAAACCGATCATCAAGGACATGACCTTGGAAGCCAAGCCGGGAGAGATCATAGCCCTGGTCGGCCCAACCGGTGCGGGGAAGACGACAATTGTCAATTTGCTTACCCGTTTTTATGAAATTGATTCCGGGCAGATCTCCATTGATGGCACAGACATCCGTCAGATTAAAAAGGATGATCTCCGCCGCCGGTTGGGGCTGGTCTTGCAGGACACTTTTCTATTTTCCACCTCGGTGATGGACAACATCCGTTACGGACGGCTGGAGGCCACAGACGAAGAAGTCATCGAAGCCGCCAGGATGGCAGATGCCGATCACTTCATCAGCAAATTGCCGCAAGGCTACCAGACCATGCTTTCGGAAAGGGCCAGCAATCTGAGCCAGGGCCAGCGGCAAATGTTATCCATTGCACGTGCCATCCTGGCTGATCCCTCGATCTTGATCTTGGACGAAGCCACCAGCAGTGTGGACACGCGTACCGAGGTCCGCATCCAGAATGCACTCCTGCGCTTGATGAAAGGCCGCACCAGTTTCGTTATTGCCCACCGCCTGAGTACCATCCGGGATGCTGACCAG
>CAISEG010000073.1 GCA_903884265.1 uncultured Anaerolineales bacterium
ATTCTGGTGTTGAGTATCAACAGCTACCTGAACACGATGAGTGTAGCAGTCAGTTGCATTGTCCTACTATATGCGACCATTTCCGAAGTTCACCAGAAACAGATCACCGAAATGCAGGAGAAACGTGCCCAGGAAGACCACACTCACGTTACAGCCATCCATACACTCGTACTCGAAACTCTTGCCACCCAGCACCATGAGATTGAAGAATTGAAGCAGATGCTGGCAGCCGTGCAAGGCCGGCCTTATCAACCCACGCCACTTCCGAAGGCAGTGGACCTGCGTGAGCTGCATCCACAGGGAAAAGACCGCTTCGAGGCGGATTACTCTTCCCGGCAAATTAATCGCCTCCATGACCAACAATAACGCAGTCTACGATACTGACCTATTTATCATTTAATAAGGATTTGATCAACCATGCCCGACTTCGACACGTACCTCTCCCCTTTCACCTGGCGTTACGGCACACTCGCCATGCGGCGTTTGTGGAGCGAAACCAACAAGCGTCTGCTCTGGCGGCAAATGTGGGTAGCCCTGGCTGAAGTCCAATCCGAGTATGGATTGGTGAAACCAGAACAGGTCGCCGATCTTCGCCGTCACATGACTGAACTCAACCTGCCACGCGCTCTTGAAATCGAGGCCGAGATCCAGCACGACCTGATGGCGGAAGTGAGGACTTTTGCCGAGCAATGTCCGGTTGGCGGCGGGATCATCCATCTTGGTGCAACTTCAATGGATATCGAGGACAATACCGATGCGCTGCGCCTGAGAGCCGCACTCGAACTTCTGATCCTAAGCCTCGCCTCCCTTTTGCGGGCCTTGGAACTTCTGATCGAAAAATGGGCTGAGACACCTTTGATGGCATTCACCCACCTCCAGCCGGCCGAACCGTCGACACTGGGCTACCGACTGGCGCTCTATGGACAGGATCTGTTATCAGATTATCAATCGATCAGGGATCAGGCTTCAAAGATAAAAGGGAAGGGATTCAAAGGCGCGGTTGGCACTTCGGCTGCTTATGGCGAATTACTGGGTGCAGACAAGCTGGCTGAATTCGAAATGAAGCTCTCCAAGAGACTGAACCTGCCTTTTTTTTCGGTCGCATCGCAGGTATACCCGCGCAAACAGGATTACGAGGTGGTTTCAACTCTGGCCGGGCTGGGCGCCTCGCTGCACAAACTTGCCTTCGATTTGCGGCTGTTGCAATCCCCAGCCATCGGCGAACTGGCCGAACCGTTTGGGGAGAAACAGGTGGGTTCGTCGGCCATGCCCTTTAAGCGCAACCCGATCCGCTCGGAAAAAATAAACTCATTGGCTCGCTACCTTGCATCCTTGCCGCGAATTGCCTGGGATAATGCTGCCAACTCTCTGCTCGAACGTACGCTGGACGATTCTGCCAACCGGCGGATCCTGCTCCCCGAAGCCTGTCTCGCGGCTGATGAACTGCTCCGAACCGCCAACAGCATTTTCTCCAATCTTCAGGTGGATGAGGCCGCCATCGCCCACAATCTCAGCGTCTATGGGCCGTTCGCGGCCACCGAGAAGCTTCTGATGGCCCTGGTCAAGGGTGGTGCGGACCGGCAGGAGATGCACGAGCGGATCCGCAGCCACGCCATGAAAGCTTGGGCTTCTCTGCGCTCCAGTGGCGAAGACTTCCTGGTCGCTCTGCTGTGCCAGGACGCGGAATTGGCGGAATATTTATCAGATAAGGAAATCCGTCATCTTATGGAAGCCGGATCCTATGTTGGTGATGCTCCACAACGGGCTCGGGCGCTTGCCAAATCCATCCGGGAAATTGTCAATCATTAATAAAAAGAAGAGCGGTCCGCTGGGCCGCTCTTCTTTTTATTGGTATTAATGGGCAGCTTTTGTCTTCGCCCGTGGAGAATGGGAGGAGGAATCCATGTCAGGTTGGCCGGGTAAGAGCGGGATGACACTCAAAACAATAAATAAGACTGTCAATATCAGAACGACGACGATCGTAAATGGCGACATGCGATTCTCCTTTCTTTCATTTCCATATACTTATACGTTGACAGAGCGCTTTTGGTTCCCTATATATGATACAACCCGGACAATCTCGAATCGTTGCTTACAGAATCCGTACAAATAATAAGCGCGACTGCCTTTGGCAGCGCGCTTTCGGTTATTTCCAACTCAACGAGTGGAAGGTCTCAGTCTCAATACCCCATCGCGGCAAACATCTCATCATTTGTGGAAAATTTGAATTCCTCCATACCAAGTTTTAGCGCTTCGGCATTTTCGACTTTCTCCAATTTTGCAAGATGGTTCTTATCCACCAGGCGCAGGTGTGTCTCTTCCAAACGTTGCTCGAATTTCTCCACTACATTATCCAGGTCGCGCATCGGAGATTGAGCCTGGAGATAGGCTAACATCGCTTCAGCCGCGTTTTCGCCATCACGGCGGGCATAACCAACCAGGCCTGTGCTCGCTTGCCGCGCCCAACCTGCCAGGAACACACGTTCCATCGGCTGGTTGATATCCGGGTTGAAAGCTTCATATGAGAGACCATCCACCGGAAAACGCGGCTCCTTGACAGTCATATAAGAATCGTTAAAAACCGGTACGCAGAAATCCCTGTCAACTGTATCGCCAATGGCAAAGATGACCGTATCAGCTTCGATCTGGCGGGTATTGCCGGTACCGCGCGCCTTGACATTGCCATCCGCGGCCACCAATGTATTGTCTTCCACTTTCAGCCCGGTCACGCCACTCATCCAATCCCCCATGACGCGGACCGGCGTAGCCAGGAATTCGAAACGAAAGTGGGTCTGAGAGACCGGATCAAGAGCCTTGGGCCGCGCCTCGTTAAAAGCAGACTTGGCCGCTACCGGATCCTGACCAGCGGCTTGCATGATGGGTGTAACGCGGGCAAACTCGGCATCCAGCAGGGCCGGGTCCAGGTTGGCAGCGACGCCTTCCATTTCTTTACGGGTAAATTTCACTTCTGCCGGACCACGGCGCACAACTGCAGCCACCTCATCCACTTTGCAATCGCGGATAAGGTAGTGAGCGATGTCCATCATGACATTCCCCGCCCCCACAACTACTACACGCTTTCCTAGCAAGTACTTCTTATCACTGAAAGGAGGTAGCTGGTTATAGTGAAAAACAATGTTTTTTGCATGGTAGACACCAGGCAAGTTCTCGCCTGGTAGTCGCAGCCACTTGGTACCCTGGGCGCCGGTAGTGACGAGCACTGCCTGGAAACCGGATTCGAGTAAATCTTCGAGCACGATGTTGCCACCACAACAGACAGTCACATTTCCATAATAGTCAATCAAAGGCTCAGCCAGGATGTGGGTGAACTGGTTGCGCAAACCCAATCGCATCTTGAATTTATCCCAGAAAATTCCATACTCAGCCAGGCCGCCTGGTTTGATATCGCGATTAAATAGCACTACCCGTGCCCCACCTTCAGCCAGTTTGCGTGCGGCATAAAGGCCCGCGGGACCGGCTCCTATTACAGCCACCAAATATTTCGGATCTTCCATCCAGGTTCTCCTGATAAAATAATCTTCAGATAACGGAAAAGGATTTCAGCGAAAACGCGACTTACCCCTTCATAAGTATTGATGATGCAGAATTATAGTCGCTGGTCAACCGGTGGGCAAGGACAAAAACTGGAGCTTATCATCTTCTCATACCATACCCCGCGTTTTTCAACTCTATGCTATATTTATGGAAATAGGAGTACTGCCATGTCAGTGTTCGACTTCGATAAACCGCCCGAAGAGGAACAAAGCGAGTCAACGATGGATGCCAAGAAGCAGGCATCTTTTGAGCCGAAGCGTGTAATTCATCGCTCGAAGCCGCTCTCTCAATCTGGTAACAACAACCGGCGACCTGCCTCAATTTTCAGACGCAAACCGGCCTCGTTCACGGCAGCCGGAAACCAGCCCGAGGCTAGTACAGCTGGGCAGTCCGAAGCTTCCAGCGAGAATGCAAAACCCGAAGCGTTTCCAACTCGCGGCGATCGGAAAGTATCTTTGTTCTCCCATAAAAACATGAACCCAGGCGAACGCCTGCGCTCCCTTGTATCTGCAGGCCAAAATGCCACCCCGCTTGAACTGCCAAAGACACCACCTTTGTTGTCCAGGCGGGAACGGACCCGACGCGCCTACTGGGATGTCACCGCTGGATCTTCCCTGATTATCAACGCGATCCTGGTGGCTGTACTCCTGAGCATGGCCGTCCAAGTTAGAAATTTGAAAACAACCGTTACCGGCCTGCTCAGCGGACTCTATGGTAATTTCGTCGAAATGGATAATGCCAGCATCGGCACGATCATCACGCTGGATACCCAAATACCGATCAGTTTCATGCTCCCAGTCCAGCAAAACACAGATGTGACCTTGACCCATAGTGTTGCCATCGCCAATGCTTACGTTGTGATCAACTCAGGCGGTCTCTCCATTAACGCTCCGGCAAATGTTACGCTTCCAGCCGGCACCAACCTGCCAATCGCCTTGAACCTGGAGATCCCCGTCCAGGCAACTGTGCCGATCACCTTGCAAGTGCCAATTACTATCCCACTAAACCAGACCCAACTGCATAACCCATTAGTGGGTCTGCAAAACACAGTGCGTCCATTTTATTGCTCGTTCGATAAAAACGCCCAATATCCACAAGGTATCTATATCTGTTCAGATCATGATGTTCCAACAACCACGCCGAGCACCCCATGATAAAACCATATAGCCAATATCTGTTGGCAAATGGTCTGAAGGTTCTGCTGAAAGAAATCCATACCGCCCCATTGGTCAGTTCATGGCTTTGGTACCGGGTGGGCTCACGGGATGAATTCAATGGTCACACCGGTATCTCGCACTGGTGCGAGCATATGCAGTTTAAGGGCACACCCCAGTTTCCATCCGAGGTACTCGACCGGGCGGTCTCGCGGGATGGAGGGATGTGGAACGCCTTCACCTACTTTGATTGGACTACCTTTTTCGAGACCATGCCCGCCGACAAGATCGATCTGGGTCTGCGTATCGAGGCTGACAGGATGGTCAACAGCCTGTTCGATGAGAAAGAAGTTGCCTCCGAGCGAACCGTTGTCATTTCTGAACGTGAAGGCAGCGAAAACGAACCCTACTTCCTGCTGGGGGAGGCCGTCCAGAACGCGGCCTTCCGTGTCCACCCATACCATCACGAGGTGATCGGAGACCTGTCGGACTTGAAGTCGATGAGCCGCGCTGATTTGCACGGTCATTACCGCACTTTTTACTCGCCTAACAACGCCGTCATGAGCGTAGCCGGGGACTTTAAAACAAGTGAAATGTTGGCACGCATCCGTGAACTCTACGCACCTATTCCTACCGGACCCATCCCACCGCGCATTTTCCGTTCCGAACCCGCAGCCAATGGTGAACACCGGCTGACAGTGGAAGGACCAGGGGAGACGACTTACCTGGATATTTCCTACCACGCCCCAGCTGCGAACGATCCGGACTTCTTCCCGGTTACGGTCCTGGACAGCCTGCTGGCAGGTCCGAGCAGTCTGAACATGTTCGGAGGCGGAGGCATCTCCAACAAGACCTCCCGCCTGTATCGTGCCCTGGTCGAAAAAGAACTGGCTGTTTCTGTCAGTGGCGGGTTGACCGCCACAGTTGATCCGTTCCTCTATAGTGTTGTTATTACCGTTCACCCAAAGCACAAAGCTGAGGAAGCGCTGGCCGCCTTTGATGACGAGATCAAGCGCATCCAGAAAGAGAGCATACCAGTTACAGAGATCACCCGCGCAATCAAACAAGCACGCGCCCTGTTTGCCTATGGCTCGGAAAACATCACCAACCAGGCTTTCTGGCTCGGCCACGCTGAGATGTTCGCGGCTTATGATTGGTTCCTGACCTACCTGGAGAAACTTGCCAAAGTCACCCCTGCCAACCTTCAAAATGCCGCCCAGAAATATTTCCGTCCGCAGAATCGGGTGGTGGGTACTTACCTTCCCACAGGTGCGGAGGGGCAGTCATGAAACCAGACAACCAGCACTCACTACCCGGGCCGGACGATATCAACCGCGAGATCCTATCTAATGGCATTACGGTTTTGGCCCGTACCAACTTTAACAGCCCATCGGTGGTTATCGGTGGCTACATCCCCTGCGGTAGCCTGTTCGACTCGGATGAGAAGCTCGGCCTGGCAGACTTCACTGCCAGTAGTTTATTGCGTGGTAGTGAAAAACGCAATTTTCAGAAAATCTTTGACGATCTTGAATCCGCCGGTGCCAACCTGTCCTTCAGCGCCGGCGGGCATACCGCCGGGTTTACCGGCCGCTGCCTGTCGGAAGATTTGCCGCTTCTGCTCGAGCTCCTGGCAGATGCCCTGCGCTGTCCGGTCTTTCCAAGCGAGCAGGTGGAACGCCTGCGCGCCCAATTCCTGACGGGCTTGGCCATGCGCGCCGAGGATACCGCCGAGATGGCCTTGCTGACCTTTGACCAGATCGTGTTTGAGGGTCATCCTTACGCCCGGCCGGATGACGGTTGGCCAGAAACGATCCACGCCATCAGCTGCAACGACCTGGAAGACTTCCACCACATCCATTACGGACCCCGGGGGCTGGTGATAGCGGTTGTTGGCGCACTCGAGCCTAAAGCCATCACCGGTCAGGTCGCAAGGGTTCTGGGCGATTGGAACAAACCATCCCAACCAGACCTACCTGCCCTACCAGAACTCAAACCTCTGAAAAAGGAGACCACCCGCAAGGTCAAAATATCCGGCAAATCCCAGTCAGATCTCGTCCTTGGGAGTTACGGCCCGCGCCGCAAAGATCCGGAGTTTATGCCTGCATCCCTGGGAAACTCGGTGCTCGGTCAATTTGGGACAGCAGGGCGGATCGGCGAGGTGGTACGCGAGAGATCCGGGCTGGCTTATTATGCCTCCTCCTCCCTGAGTGCCGGCATAGGGCCTGGCGCATGGGACGTCAGTGCGGGAGTCAATCCCGCCAACGTCCAGAAGGCGCGTGACCTGATTTGCAAGGAAATTGAGCGTTTCGTTGAGAAGGGTGTCACCGCCGATGAACTGGCCGACAGCCAGTCCAATTTCATTGGCCGGTTGCCGCTCTCACTGGAATCCAACGCAGGTGTCGTCAACGCTCTGCTGAATATCGAACGCTTTGATCTGGGCTTGGATTATTACCGGCGCTACCCTGGCCTGGTGAAGGCTGTCACGTCTGAAGATGTTTTGACAGCAGCAGTTAAATACCTTCATCCCGATAAACTGGCAATTGCGATCGCGGGATCATAAAAAGGTAGTAATGACCAAATCAATAATACATTGACCATGGTATTGAAAACAGGCATTGATATCATTGAAATCGCACGCATCCAGGCGGCTCTCGACCGTCATGGTGACCGATTCCTTCAACGGGTTTTCACCCCGGCTGAAGTCGCCGAGTGCCGCGGAAAGGCTGATTCGCTCGCCATCCGCTTCGCGGCCAAGGAGGCAACCACAAAAGCCCTGGGGACCGGTATCGGTCCGGTCAGTTGGCGCGAGGTGGAGACATTGCATAAGCGCAGCGGGGAACCTTACATCGTTCTACACGGACGGGCGGAACAAGTGGCAAAATATTTTGGTCTGACGACCTGGGCGGTCAGCCTGAGTCACAGCAAGGAATTCGGTATTGCTGTAGTCGTGGCAACTGGCGAATAATATCAAAGCCTTTCCGGATCTCGCTCGGAGACATTTTTTGTTCGGCAGGATTTCCCGATACCCAGAACGGGACCTAGTTTTTATCTTCATTGCCGATCCAAAGGTGGCCTGGCAGAATAGCCCGGCTTGGGCGAACAGCAACCTTCCCGGCACAGCCTTCGACCAAGTCGGGGCGCTCGCCCAGCATGGAGGGATGAACCAGGCAGAGGTTTGGGGCAAGACCATATTTCTGCCGGTAATAATCAGCGGCACGGCTGACTTTTGCAGTAATCGCAGTGCGGGGGTCATTATCAAACCACATCATTCCAACATTCATGTCAAACTCCTTGGGAGATCTGAGAATCTCCTTGTGAGTGGGAGAAAGGGTATTACGAAGAACCATTTCTTATTGGACGGGGGGCAGCCAAAATCGCAGCCAGCCATCCGGGCGGGAAAGACCGAACTGCCTCCCGGGCTGAAGCCTGGCAAGATCGATTTGCGGGTCGCCCACAAGCAAGCGAGCCGTCTGCTGACGTTTCACCTGTCCGAGGACGCGGGTCTGAAAGTAATCCAACCAGGTCGCGAGACGGGCTAGCCGCCCAGGGTTAACCGTTACAACTGGCCAGACCTGACGCTCAGGTCCATACAACAACAGCCAGCGCAGATCACGCTGAATCTGGAAACCGCCAGAAGTCAACAAGTCGAGACCGTCGAAAAGGATTAGCACAGCCTGACGACTACCGGGGAGGACTTCGGCCCAGGAAACCAGTTGGCAGAGGAGCTTACTCGCCACCGAATGGTATGCAGGCCAAATCCCCATGCAGTTGGGCAGGGCTTCCTGAGCGGTCCATTCCTCTGGGAATGGTGTCAGTACCCCAAACTGGACTTCCCCGGGAGTCTGGAAATCAGAAGCCTGTGCCAGGGATTGGAGGAAGGCGGTTTTACCACTACCGCCATCACCTGCCACGAGTAATGGCCCCGGAGCCGGATCATACAAATTCATAAGGACCGGCAGCCCATCCTCAGCCAGGCCAAGTTGGATTGATCCATCCGGTAATGTGGAAATCTGGTTTTCAGGTGGCTGCGGCGTGGAATATTCGGTGGTAGTCTCGGTTCCAGCGCCAGACACAGTTACGGGCAGGGAACTCTCGTTCTGGCGAAGTTCAGCCTTGATGTCCTGATGAGGCTGAAGGGCTAAGGAAAATTGATCGGTTGTGGACATATATGCTCTTTCTGAAGTATTAGTTCCTGAGAAACAAAAGAGGGACAAATACTTCACCTAGGTAAATCTCAATTATAGAACTTTTGTTCTAATCAATAATAGCACGCATGTTCTGTGATGTCAAGGATTTATTGGGTTTTATCCGGATGTTTCCTAAAGGATATGTTTTCAACCCTACCCAATCCCCTCTCCCACTCTACTCCGCTTCGCTCCGGGTACAATCCCCCGAATCAGGAAGGGAGAGAATATTGTGAAGAATAGGGTTCAAGGCACAAAGCGCCCTGAACCCTATTCTTCGTCTCTTATCCCCCCAAAGTGAATAGCCTTACTAAAAAGGACGGCAGGGTATGCCTGCCGTCCTTCCCTTCAAGTTTAATCGCCTTTTACTTCTTCATTCGGCTTTTACTTCTTCCTTCTTACTTTTTACTTCATCCTTCTTGCCCTTCCCCTCTTTCGTCTTGAAATCCAATCCACTCCCGTCGGCATTGGCATCCACAACCACGGATACGCCGCTGGGGATCTTCCCGCCCAGTAATTCCACCGACAGAGGACTCTCAACATATTTCTGAAGGGCGCGCCGCAAGGGCCGCGCTCCAAAAGCCGAATCATAACCAGTCCTGGCCAGCCATTTGCGGGCCGCGGTAGTCAGTTCAACCTTGACTCCAAATTCAGCCAGGCGGTCCTGGATCTCTTTCATTTGCAGGGCGACAATCTTCTCCATTTGTTCCACCGTCAGCGGCGAGAACATAATGATCTCGTCGACACGGTTAAGGAACTCAGGCCGGAAGGTTCCCTTGAGAGCCTTTTCAATTTTATCGTGAGTCTCGCGGTCTTCGTCAGTCACGGTTGGCTGAAGGAAACCCAGTGTACCGCCCTTGCGTACATACTCGGTGCCCAAGTTTGAGGTCATGATGAGAACCGTGTTGCGAAAATCTACCACGTTGCCCTGGCCATCGGTCATGCGCCCGTCGTCCAGGATCTGCAGGAGCGCATTCCAGACTTCTGGGTGGGCCTTTTCAATTTCATCGAACAACAGCACCCGATACGGACGGCGGCGGACAGCTTCAGTTAACTGGCCGCCTTCCTCATAGCCTATATATCCTGGGGGTGCGCCAAAAAGGCGGGATACCGTATGCTGTTCACGGTATTCAGACATGTCGATGCGCACCAGGGCTTCTTCATCGTCAAACATGAACCAAGCCAAGGCTTTTGCCAACTCGGTCTTGCCCACACCCGAAGGACCGATAAAGATAAACGATCCGATAGGCCGGGATGGATCCTTTAAACCCGAACGTGCGCGCCGGATGGCATCCGAAATTGCATGGATGGCCTCATCCTGACCAATGATGCGCTCATGAAGGCGGTCTTCCATCTGCAAAAGTTTGGCCGACTCGGTCTCCATCATCTGGTTGACCGGGATGCCTGTCCACTGGTGGACAACTTCAGCAATGTCGTTCACATCCACCACTTCGTCGAGGTGGTGTTCGGATTCCCACTTGTCACGTTTTTCCTTGAATTCGCCTTCCAACCGTAACCGATTGACCTTGATCTCAGCGGCATGCTGATAATCACGGGCATTGGAGGCGGCATCTTCTTCGGCCTGCAAATGGTCAATTTCGGTTTTAGCAGTTTTCAAATCATCAGGCAGGGAGTAAAGCGCCACGCGCAATTTAGCGGCAGACTCGTCCATCAGGTCAATGGCTTTATCCGGTAAATGGCGATCGGTAACATAGCGGTCTGCCAGGCGGGCAGCTGCCACGAGCGCCTCATCCGAAAAACGAACCTTGTGGTGGGCTTCGTAGCGGTCACGCAAGCCCATCAGCATTTTGATGGTATCGTCCACGCTCGGTTCTTCTACATAGACCGGGGCGAAGCGGCGTTCGAGAGCGGCATCTTTCTCGATATATTTGTGGAATTCGTCCAGCGTGGTGGCACCGATGCATTGCAACTCGCCGCGCGCCAGAGCTGGCTTGAGCATATTGGAGGCATCCATCGCACCCTGGGCTGCACCCGCCCCGACAACAGTATGCAGCTCATCGATCATCAGAATGACTTCCCCAGAAGAACGCTGGACCTCTTCGATAGCCGACTTCAAGCGTTCCTCGAACTCGCCGCGGAAGCGCGAACCAGCGATCATCGCTCCCAAATCTAGCGAGACCACCCGCTTGCCGGAAAGTATCTCAGGTACGTCGTTGGTGGCGATCTTCTGTGCCAGACCTTCAACAATGGCTGTCTTACCGACACCCGCTTCGCCGATCAAGACCGGGTTGTTCTTGGTACGGCGGGAAAGGATCTGGATGACGCGCATGATCTCGTTGTCGCGCCCGATAACCGGATCCAGTTTGCCTTCACGCGCCAGTTGGGTCAGGTCGCGCGAATATTTCTCCAGCGTGCGGTAACGCGTCTCGGCCTGAGGGTCAGTGACGCGCTGCCCGCCGCGCAGTTGCATGATCGCATCCAGGACCCGGTCACGGGTCAGACCGGCGCTTTCGAGGATGCGGGCAGCGTTCGTATTCCGTTCGCTCATGATGGCAAGGAAGATGTGCTCAGTGGAGATATATTCATCCTTCAACTTGTTGGCTTCCTCGTTTGCCAGGTCAATAATGCGCTTGACGCGCGGGGTAATAAAAATCTGTCCCGCCCCGCCGCCAAAGATATTGGCCTTGGGTGTCATGCGCAGAGTCTGGTCAAGGCGTTCGGTCAGCGCCTGGGCATTGATATTCAGGTTTTCGAGGATCTGGGGAATCACCCCGCCAGGCTGCTCGATGAGGGCCAGCAGGATGTGTTCGGTATCAATCTGGTTGTGACCATAACGCTGGATGATCTCAGCAGCGCGCTGGGCGGCTTCCTGTGCTCGTTCGGTAAATCGGTCAAATCGCATCATAGGTTTCTATCCTTTTATTATCTGTGCAATGGAAGGATTATAACAAAAAGAGAATAAGCAAATCAGTTACAGGTCATAAGAATTCTATATGAGTTTGCATCTATAGTCTACCCCGTTTCACCTTGCTTACCAAAGGTGAGTAGGGGATATGCCTATCCCGTATAATATTGTATATTAAAATGCCGAATCAAAGGCGTACTTGAGCCAATTCGTTTTGAAACAAATGGACTATAATTTCCTTGATGGCTACTATTACTATACCCCTTTTCACTAAAATCCCACAGTTGCGTCAGCTCAACATCGTGCGCGACCTGCCGGGAGTTGCCGACCTGGTCGAGAAATGCTTTGCCGATACAATGGATGCCGACGGGCGCAATTATATTCAGCAGATGCGCCGAGCCGGAAAGGATAACGCCTTCCTGCGCTGGGCCACCAGTGCGGTTGAGACAGCCTCCATGCCGCTCTCAGGTTACATCTGGGAAGAGAACGGGGAAATCATCGGCAACGTCAGCATGATCCCTTACCGCCACGCCCGGAAAAAATACTTTATCATCGCCAACGTAGCTGTCCAACCGGAATATCGAAAAAAAGGCATCGGACGGGCGTTAACCCTCGCTGCTATGCAGCATGCCAAACAACACCGCGCTGACGAGACTTGGCTGCATGTGCGTGAGGACAATCCGGGAGCGATCGGACTCTACCATTCCCTGGGATTTGTCGAACTCACCCGCCGGACAGCCTGGCAGGCCCAGCCCGATCGGAACGCCAATGCCGGAAACCCTGGGATCGCGATAACAAGACGCACACCCCGCGATTGGTCTGTTCAGGAAACCTGGTTGCAGAGCCTGTATCCGGACCTGATGACCTGGTACCAACCCATGCCATGGAACTCTCTGCGCCCCGGGTTTGCACCGATGCTTTTCCGCTTCATCGCAGATGATGAGGTCCGTCACTGGGTGGCGCGGGTAAACAACATCCCTTCGGCGGTGGTAAGCTGGCAGGCGATGGCAGGGCGCAACAACCGACTCTGGGTTGCCGTCCCGCCGGAGGGCAGCGAGGACGCTCTGACCGCACTCCTGCTGCATGCCCGCCACGAATTAGCCTGGCGCGAAAAAATCAACCTGGATTTTCCCTCCGGTCAATATAACGCGGCCATTGAAGCGGCAGGTTTTCATCAGCATCGCACTCTGCTGTGGATGAAAAGCGATGAAACCTTGCTCGATGTAAACCGTAAGTCTATCTAAATCAATAATAAACCACAGGAGGCCGAAATGAAATTCATCATCCGTCTGGCGATCAACATGGTTGCGTTATACGTTGCCATCGTCCTGTTGCCAAAATACATTCTCTACCAAGGCAATTGGATTGATATTATCTGGCTGGCCCTGATCTTCGGTCTGGTCAATGCCATCCTGCGCCCGCCCTTCAAGGCTTTGTCCTGCCTGTTCATTATCCTGACCCTGGGCCTGTTCACTCTGGTCATCAACGCCCTGCTCTTCGCTTTGACCGGCTGGATCGGGACCCAGTTCCACGTTGGTTTCACCCTGGCAGCCCCATGGTACTGGAGCGCCTTCCTCGGCTCGCTGGTCACCACGGCAGTCAGCATGGTCCTCAGCCTGATCTTGCGGGGTGAGTTGAAGAACCGCCGGCACAAGAAGCGCACTTCGTAAACAGGCGGATCATTCTGCCTGGTAATAATCACTATAGGGGCATGTTTAGACATGCCCCTTTTTTGTTTTCAGAAAGTAAACAAGAAAACAAGGTCGTTCACATTCGTCCCCGTTGACCCCGGTTTGAGTAAATCTCCCAGCAACTCAAAAAACGAATAGGAATCATTCCGTTCGAGGTAATGTTCCGGATGCAAGCCTAACCCAGCGGCATGCTGGAAAGTTTCACCAGTAACAACCGCCCCGGCCGCATCGGTGGCACCGTCCTCTCCATCCGTTGCAAGGGTAATAAGCATCACATTTGGAAAATGAGCCAACTCGCTGACAGCCGCCAGGGCAAGTTCGGTGTTGCGTCCACCCTTGCCGTTCCCCTTCATCGTAACCGTCGTCTCACCCCCAGCAATGATACAAGCCGGGGCCGGGATAGGGAAACCGGTTTTCCAGGTTTGGCGCAGAAAGGTGGCGAGTTCAAACGCAGCCTGGCGGGCTTCGCCTTGCAAGTCAGTTCGCAGGAGATAGGGATGAAATCCTTCTTCCTGAGCCAGCTTCAATGCAGCCTGTGCTGCGAGGAAGTTGCTGCCTACCAGAACATTTTGCACATTCTTGAAAATGGGATCATCCGGTCCGGGTGTACCAGGAGAGGAACGAAGAGCAGCATATATGGAAGGTGGAATCTGATCTTCCAACCCGTATTTGGCAAGGATGGCAAGGGCCTCGAGCGGCATAGACGGGTCGGGGGCGGTCGGACCGGAAGCTATCGCCTCAAGGGGACTGCCGACCACGTCCGAGAGGATCAAGCTGACGATGGTCGCTCCATTGCCCAGCTCTGCAATGCCCCCACCCTTGACCCGGTCCAGATGGCGGCGTAGGGTATTTATTTCATCTACACTGGCTCCGCAGGCCAGCAGTGCAGAGGTGAGTGCCTGCATGTCTGCCAAAGAGAGTCCTTCCAGCGGGGCAGTAACAAGGGCTGACCCCCCACCGGAAATCAGGCAGAAGAGCAGGTCCTCCGAGCCGAGGGAAGAGACCAGTTCAATGGTTTTTTGCCCGGCTTTCAGGCTGAGCACGTCCGGGACAGGATGGCCGCCTGGGAGGATGGTTAATGGTATATGGGGGATGTTCGGTACATGCTTGGTAATGACCAGGCTGGAAGAAAGCCATTCCCCCAGGATATCCACCATGACGTCCGACATAGCAACCGAGGCCTTGCCAATTCCCAGCAGGACCATGCGATTAAATGATCTAAGGTCGTATACCCGGCCTGAGACTGAGAGAATTTCCCCGTCCAACCGGACAAAACGCCGCACCGCCGCACCTGGTTCCACGGCAGCGATAGCAGCAGCCAGGATGCGGGTGATGGACGGTCCTTGCGAGGCAAGGCGAAGGCTGGAGGTCCAAAAAGACTCGGCAGAAAGCATGGCTGTATGATAGCATTAATTTGGAGTACAGAAGTTTACTTATGTGCCAGCGATGGCAAGCATTCAGACAGTAAACTTACAACCCCAAAGGAGTCTATTTTATGTCCAAACCCAGAGTCTTTGTCACGCGCCGCCTCCTTGAAAGCGGTCTGAGCCTCGTACAGGAATTTTGCGAGGCCGATATCTGGTTTGGTGAAATGCCACCCAGCCGCGAAGAAATTCTAGGCAAGATCGCCGGTCAGGACGGTCTGCTATGCCTGCTGACCGACCGGATCGACGCCGAAGTAATGGAGGCTGCCGGGCCGGGGTTGAAAGTGATCAGTAACTGCGCGGTTGGCGTGGACAACGTGGATGTGTCCGCCGCCACTGCCCGCAGCATCCCGGTGGGTAATACACCCGGTGTTTTAACCGAAGCCACAGCCGATATGACATTCGCCTTGCTCATGGCTGCGGCCCGGAGGGTGGTGGAAGGCGAACGGCAGGTGCGCTCCGGCGGGTGGAAGACCTGGAGCCTGGACAATTTGCTAGGGGCGGATTTCGCTGGTGCCACACTGGGCCTGGTCGGCTTCGGGCGGATCGGGCGAGCCGTGGCACGGCGTGCAAGCGGGTTCGGGATGCGGGTCATTTATACAGATCCCAACCCTACCGCCCCGCAACCAGGTGAGGAAGCTCTTCAAGTAGATCTGGACACGCTTCTGCACGAATCAGATTTTGTCAGCCTGCACACCCCGCTAACAGATGAAACACGTGGCATGATGAATGCCGCCGCATTTGCGAAAATGAAAGCGACCGCGGTGCTGGTCAATACTTCACGCGGCCCAGTGGTGGACCAGCCGGCGTTGTACCAGGTGCTGAAAAGCCACCAAATTTTTGCCGCTGCCCTGGATGTGACGGTCCCGGAGCCGCTCCCAACCGACAACCCCCTGCTCACGCTCGAAAACTGCATTATCGTTCCGCACATCGCCAGCGCCAGCCGACAGACGCGCCAGAACATGTCCAGGATGGCAGCAGAGAATCTCATCGCCGGGCTGAAAGGCGAGCGCCTGCCAAACTGCGTCAATCCAGAAGTGTATGGAAGAGAACAGGGATAAGGGAAAAGTGCCTGGAAACATGCCATCAAAAAGCCCCTCTTTCATTCAAAAGAGGGGCTTTTTATCAAATTGTGATGGGCTTCCCCGTTTTTGCCGACTCGAATAGTGCCAGGATGACGGCGGTGTTCGCCCGGCTGTCCGACAGGCTGACCCGCGGCGGTTTATTGAGAAGGATTGCATCCGCCATGTCTTCCACTTCAGCAAGGTATGACTCCGTCCCCTTCACTGCAATCGTCTCGGTTTTACCGTCCTTTGTCAGATAGAGTTTCTCCTTCGGGCCAGGGTTGAACGGCCTGGGGATGATTAACGTTGCCTCGTCTCCGACAATTTCCATGAAAACATGATAAGGGATCTTGATGCTGCAATCAAACTGGGCAAAGACGTTCTGCGGGAAGCGCAATTGGGCAGTGAACAACTCGTCCACACCGGTCGGACCGGTGACCTGCCAGCCAAAGACTTCCAGCGGTTCCGCGCCAAGCACGAAGCGGGTATAGCTTAGCGGATAGCAGCCCACGTCCAACAGGCCGCCGCCGCCCATCTCCGGTTTCCAGCGATAATCATCCGGGTTGGTCATCATGAAGGTGAATGAACCGCGCACCATTTTAATTTTCCCCAACCTGCCATCCGCCACAATTTCGCGGGTTTTCAAGGTCTGTGGATGCGAACGGTACATAAACGCTTCGGCAATCAATTTGCCCGAGCTCTCCGCAGCGGCAGACATGGCGTCCACTTCTGCCAGGCTCAAGGCCAGGGGCTTCTCGCAGAGTACGTGTTTGCCCGCCTGGATTGCTTTGATGGTCCATTCAGCATGCAGATGGTTCGGCAGAGGGTTGTAGATGACATCGATTTCAGGATCCGCCAACAGGTCGACATACGAACCGTAAGCGCGTTTGACCTTATGCTTGCGGGCATATTCATCTGCATTATCCTGTGAGCGGCTGGCAACCGCTAATAATTGATTGCGTTTGGAATTGCGAAGCGGATCGAGCAGGGCTTTGGTGATCCGGGCGGTGCTGAGAAATCCCCAGCGGAGGCAGGAAGCGGGCATGGGTCTATCCTTTCGTGAACTGAGTGTAGAGCAATCCGGTCTGGGAGTCAAGTATAATGCGCCCATGGCCAAGTCCCTCCGCCACTCCTCGTTTTTTCGACGCCTGCTGAGGCTCTTTGGTTGGTCGCGTTCCAGCAGTGTCCTGCTGGGGGGATTCTTCCTGATTTGCGGGCTGATCGTCTACGTCTGGTGGCCGCTCGCTGAGGAGGCGCTGGCAACCGTCAACTGGAACGGACCGTGGTGGCTGTACATGGACTGGCTCCTCTTGGGGATCTTTGGCTTCATGACCCTGACCATCATCGCCCATGCCAACCTGGGACGGGACGCGCTGATCGTTTTTGTGGGAATGGTTGGTGGTTTGGTGATCGAATCCTGGGGCACGCAGACCAATCTATGGCATTATTACACCGCCGAGCGCCCACCGTTGTGGATCATCCCTGCCTGGCCGATCGCGAGCCTTTCGATCGACCGGATCACGCGGGCCTTGAGATTTTTAACCACAACCCCCAAAAAACGGGGCCAGGAAGTCAGCAAGGAGCGCCAAGGGAAAAACCTGCCCTTCAATTACGACGTTGAGACTGCTGTGTTTAAATACCTCTACTGGATTATCTTCATCGGTTTCTACGCGCTGATGCTCTATTTCGTGGCCCCAACGTTTCAAAAGTCCTACACAATCATGGCCGTGTTGCTGGTGGCACTGCTGACCCTGACACCGACCGACCATCGCTACGCTGTCTTGACTTTTATGGCCGGGACCGGATTAGGCTACTTCTTGGAGTTATGGGGCACGACGCGCCAGTGCTGGACGTATTACACCTTCCAAACTCCGCCATTCTTCGCAGTGCTGGCGCATGGCATGGCAGCGGTGGCCTTCTGGCGGGCGGGACGGATGGTCAAGTTGATCTTGGAGAGATTAAAGACCCTGATGCTTATGAGAACAAGAAGCGCCTGAAGGCGCTTCTTGTTCTCATTCTAGGGATTAGGTATTTCCACCTTGAAATGCACCAGCGTCCCGTTGCCGGCATTGGTGACCCACAGACCGCCGGTGCCGTCGTAGGCAATGCCACTGGGCAGGAGCAACGTGCTGTTCGAGCAGCCATCCTGCACACGCACTGCTTGTCCGCTGGGGGAGAAGGTGATCAGGCGGCATAGTTCCGGGTCGGTGACGGTAACGTTGCCAGTCCTGTCCCCGGCGATGAAGGGCTTGTTCTCCACAGATTGACCGTACCAGCCGTCCACCGGCCATTCGGCAATGGCGGTATACACCAGCCCGGCCGTATCAGGGGCAAAGACCTGTACGCGCTGGTTCCAGGTGTCAGTCACATAGACATTCCCGGTTGCATCCAGCGCCATCGCCACCGGTTCATCCAATTCACCGAGGGACAAACCCGGGGTACCGAACTGGGTGATGTATTTCCCGTCCGAATCAAAAACAACAATACGCTTGTTGCCGGTATCGGCCACATAGACACGGCCCTGGGCGTCCACAGCCAGGCCGCGCGGACCATAGAAGGCTTCGGGCGCATCGGAAGCCTGTCCAAAGAATCCCCACATGGTGACGAAAGTCCCTTCAGCGGTGAATTTCTCGATGCGATAGTTCCAGGTATCGGCTACGTATACACTGCCATCCGGTCCGACAGCGATGCCCCACGGTTCATTAAAGGTGCCTCCGGGAGCGGTGCCTTGCGATAGGTCCGCATGGGAACCCCAAACTTGGAGAACTGTTCCATCAGCACCCAGATGCTGGATGCGGTCATTCATCGAATCAGCCACATACAGGCTGCCATCCGAGGCTATAGCGATGCCGCGCGGTGACTGGAATTGCCCAGACCCTGTGCCGGCCGATCCCAATACAAGGTCCGGGGAGACCGGGGTTGTGATGGCTGCATACGGGTCAACGGGGGTCACCACCGGCTGAGCGCTGGCTCCATAAGGCCAGAGCAGGGAGGCGATATCCTTGCGGATGTAGTAATGCATCCGGTCGGAGACGCCCCAATCGGTGATCGTATATGCCGTGCTGTTCCTTATGGCAGCCCACTGGGTGAAATCATCGTTGAGCCAGATCTGAAAGACCGCACTGCGTACTTTTCCATCGGTGAAAAATGGCTTGATATGCGGCCAGACATACTCGAGGTAACCAAGCACATTCATT
Organism: uncultured Anaerolineales bacterium; assembly: GCA_903884265.1. Taxonomy (GTDB): domain Bacteria; phylum Chloroflexota; class Anaerolineae; order Anaerolineales; family Villigracilaceae; genus UBA877. The sequence goes on from CAISEG010000073.1 coordinate 19,136, forward strand.
GCTGGAACGGTCTGGCCAGGGGCGGAGTACTGCGGCTGGAGAACGCTGGCACGTTCAGACTCGATCGTTCCCCATTTCAGGCTCCAGTAGTCCATGTTGGGCCACCACAGGCGCATGCCGGTGAACTCAAAGTAATCCTGCCGGACAACGGGTGTTATCTTGGCCAGGTTTTCATCCCCCACGGCAATCACCAGCGCCCGACGCGCGTCCACGGTGGGATTCACGTCGAAGTCAATCTTATTGGTGAAGCGACGCATGTACCACCAGTACGGGTAACGCACCTGGTTGTCATATGCTACAACGATATCGGTTGCAGTACCAGTAGTACGGATGGAAAGTTCCTCGATCTGGCCAAGAAGCGCCTTGGAATCCGGCGCCGCATGGGCATAGACCAGGGGCTCAGTGGCGTAATCATAGTTAATGTAGGCGGCTCTGAAGGCATCCCTGCCAGTCTGCACGGCCAGAAGGCCGAAAAGAAGCAAAATGGCGAGGCGGGCAACATTCCGGAAGCTCCATCCAGCCACCTTGCCCCAAGGGACGGTTTCCACCAGCCACCCGACTGCCCAGGCTGTTGACAGGATCATCGGCAGGGCAATATGAATGGTCAGCCAAGGCATCTTTTCACCAGCATAAGTGAAAACGGCCAGGCTGCTCACCGACCAGAAGACCAGCAACGCTGCCACCGGCACTGGCTGAGCCGCTGCTGGACTTACGCTTGTCAACATCACATCCGAAGGGTAAGAGTCGGTTTGAGGCCGGGTGAAGGGCCTGCCTGGCTGGCTCTGCCACAAACGCCCAAAGGTGGCAATCCCCGCCGCCGTCACCGTCCCGAGGGCCGATAGGAACTCGTACATCGGGACCATGAGCAGTACATAATAGTACAGGGGTTGGCCACCGCGGGCCACATCCTGCTGTTCCGTCCAATAACTGAGCGCCCCCACCAGTCCGCCGATAAGACCTTCGGGATTGGTGAAGAAGGTGCTGTAAAGCAAAATGAAGGGTACAAAGAATACCACGGCATGGAACAGCCACTTGCGTCCGAACCACCAGAGTCCCAGGGCAATGGCGATAACAGCCAGCACCGTCGTCACCCCCGCCACTCGCAGCATGCCCGTCGCGGTGTAATCCAGGGCGGTGTAGCCCATCAATGAGATCGGGATGGCACTCAACAATGGCAGGACGAATGTGCCGAGAAGGATCAGCAAGTCGACTTCCCGTTCAGATTTAATGCCGGCCCAACCGAGACCTCGCACCAGTTCCACCCCCGACCAGACGAGAGAACCCGCTCCGCCCGCCGCCAGGATGCACACAACGATGATCATTGTACGAACCGTCCCGGTGGCAGCTTCCGCCGCCGGTTTATGGGTAAGGTAGAACCCCGCTGCGCCAGCCAGGAACACCACGGTGAGCGACAAGCCAAGCAGGAAAGAGATCCTTCTCCGCGGCGACTTCCACGCGCGGCGCGAGACCCGGTCCACGAAATAAGCCGCCAGGAAGAGGAACTCCTCGGCAGCGAACATATACGAGGTGGCCTTGTCAGTGAAGTGCAACGCGTTGACGGCAGTGAAAAGGAACAAAGCCCAGGTCTCACCGCGTTCAAGATATCGCAGGATGGCATATATGGTCAGAATGCCCCACAGGACGATGTAAGACTCGTTCCGGGCGTAGCGTGCATAAAAGAGCATCAGTGGAGAAATGATGATCAGCCCACCCGCAACCAACGCCCCGGTGCGGCCAAGGTAGCGCCGAAAGGCGAAGACAGCCACCAACATGGCGGCGATGCTGAGGACAGCCGCCGGGATGCGGGTGGTGAAATCGTTATCGCCGAAGAGCGCATAGGAAAGGGCAATCATGTGGTACTGGAGCGGCCCGTGACTCATCGGGTCATACTTGTAGCCGTTACCAGAATACAGGCTGAAGGATGGCACGACATGGTTGATCTCGTCGTGGCTCATGGCACGCGCCCCCAGATCATAAAAGCGTGAGAGGATTGCAGCTGCCAGCAACAGGACCACCAGCAATGTTTCCACGTTCAAAGGGAACCAGCGCTTGAGTGGCGTATCGAGTATGGATGATTTTTCAGGAGCGGGTATCATTCCGGCTATTGTACCAAAAATGGAGGATTTAGATTTCGGGATTCTTTATATTCAATAGGTCATTCAATATTGGATATTCAGGATTCGGACTTTGTTCCGACGCGTATTTCCGCGTCCTGTTTTCGGAATATAAAGCGGAGAATCTCTGGCTACGAATTCCAGCGCGCATACACCGCCTGCGAGAGCAATCTCCCAGCGCTTTTTTCCTTTGTCACCAGCTCGCCGCATTCCAGATCCCCCCCACAGCCTTTGACCATTTCAGCCAGCGCAGAATAGGCATGGATGGCCGGTAACTTAACTGCATACACTGTCAGCACAACGAAGAGAGGCCGGTCGCTCAGTACAGCCCGGCAGGTCCCCAGCAAATCCGGCAAAGACTTGTAGACCTCCCACACTTCCCCCTTCGGCCCGCGGCCAAATTTGGGCGGGTCGAGTAAGATGCCGTCGTATTTAACGCCTCGCCGCGCCTCGCGCTCGACAAATTTCATCGCATCATCCACGATCCAGCGGATAGGTTTATCATCCAGGCCCGAACGAGCCTGGTTGAGGCGCGCCCAACTGACAGACTTTTTTGAAGCGTCTACATGTGTGACCTTTGCCCCGGCTGCGGCACAGGCCAGCGACGCCAGGCCGGTGTAGCCAAACAAGTTGAGCACATTGGCGGGGGGTTTTTTCACAGCAGAATTAATTAACCCCGCCATCCAATCCCAATGTGCGGCTCCCTCCGGGAAGACACCCAGGTGCCTCCCGGGGGTGGTCATTACCGAGAAGCGCAAGGCCTTCAACCCCGTTTCCTTTCCGGAAACGGGGTTGAAGGAGTATCCCATTTCCCATTGCTCTGGGACCTTTTTCTTAAAAGCCCAGTGTCCTCCGCTTTCCTCCGCGCTTGGTAGGAAGACAGCATCCGCTGCCTGCCACTTTTCGACGGGCAAGGCTTTCGACCACAATGCCTGCACTTCCGGCCGGACGAAGGAGTAAGGGCCGAAGCGTTCCAGTTTCTGCCCGTTGCCAGAATCAAGCAGTTCGTAGTCTTGCCATTGGGGAGAGGAAAGTAGATGGATCTCAGTAACCATAGAAACAATGCAATGAAATGACCAGGAAATACACCCTTTCAAAAACGTAAGACCACTTGTAATTGATACCTGTTCTGTGCTAAAATGAGCCTGTCCGTGGGAGTAAGTGGGACGAAGTGGGATGCCGGGTTTTCCGGCATTCTGGTTAAATAAAGGAATTAGAACTAATGTTCCTAAACCAGTATCAGCACTCCTTCGATGATAAAGGCCGATTGACAATCCCGTCAAAACTTCGGGAGCTGCCAACCGAAGGTGCTTTTGTCGTCCAGGGGCTGGACCGCAACTTGATGGTACTGCCTCCTGCGGTTTTCGAGATCATATACAACCGCTTGATGGCGATGAGTATGACAGACCCTAGCGCCCGTCTTCTGCGTCATATCATTCTCGGCAATGCTTTACAGGTTGTCCCGGATGGCGCCGGACGAATTCTAATCTCGCCGAACTTACGCGAGTTCGCCGGCTTACACAATGAGGTGGTCTTCGTGGGCCAGGGTGACTATTTTGAAATCTGGTCGCCTAAACTGTGGCAGGAACAGCAAGTGCAAATCAACGATGCTGCAACCAATGCCCAACGTTTCGCCACGCTCGATCTCACCACCCGCTGAGATGATCCCAGCGCACCAACCTGTACTTTACCAAGAAATTATACACGCTTTACGCCCGAAAAGAGGAGCACGCTACGTGGATGGAACACTAGGTGCAGGCGGCCATGCGGCCGGTCTGCTCGCCGGAAGTGACCCGGGAGGCCAGCTACTCGGCATGGATGTGGACCCCCAGGCACTCGCCCTTGCCCACCTGAAACTCGCTCCCTTCGGGGAGCGCGCATGGTTAAAGAAGGCCCCCTACACCTCTCTACCCGACCAACTGGTTGAATTGGGGTGGGACTCGGTGGATGGAATCCTGCTCGACTTGGGAGCCTCTTCCATGCAGTTCGACACCCCGGAACGCGGTTTCTCTTTCTTGGTTGACGGCCCGCTGGACATGCGCTTCGACCCGTCGAACCCGCTCACCGCCGCCCAGATCGTCAACGAGTGGCCTGAGCAGGAATTGGCAGATATCCTCTTCCGTTACGGAGAAGAGCCCGCCTCCCGGCGCATTGCAAGAGCCATCATCGCCTCCCGGCCCGTGGGCGGGACCCAGCAACTGGCAGCTGTGGTCGAACGAGTCCAGCACCGACGCGGTCCCCACCACCCGGCCACGCAGACCTTCCAGGCCTTGCGTATCGCAGTAAATGCCGAACTGGAGTCTGTGGAAAAAATCCTACCAATGGCGGTTCAGGCTCTCGCTCCGGGTGGCAGGCTGGCAGTCATCTCGTTCCACTCACTGGAAGACCGGCTGGTTAAAGAATATTTCCGCCGGGAAAGCAAGGACTGCATATGTCCGCCTCGCCAACCGATCTGCACTTGCGGGCATAAAGCGAGTATCAAGGAAATATCCCGCCGGCCGATCACTCCGACGGAGACAGAAATTGACCAGAATTCCCGCGCACGCAGCGCCAAGTTACGTGTTGCTGAGAAATTATAAGCAAGCCAATGGGTGTTGGCTCAGAACGGAGGTGCAGCGTCACCTAACACGACTAGAAGATATTCAACGGACAATAGAGAATGAATAATGTTGAGCAAATCGTTCAGAAAGTTCGTCAGGCTCCCTGGCGGGTGCAACACCAGTGGATTGGCCTGTTTTTGCTTGCCCTGGTGTTGATGGCTATGGTGGCAGGCATTTATCTGAACGTGACAGTCGGAGCCGCGCTGGCTGGTCGTGAAACAATTTCGCTGGAGGCCAAGATCACCTCGAATTTGCGGACCAACGCTGATTCGGAAACCCAATTAGCCGGGCTGGCCTCCGTTGAAGCCATGCAGAAGCGTGCTGAAACCATGGGCTTCCAGCCCGCCAGCCCGGAGGATATCACCTACGTGGCAGTCCCGGGGTATGTGGTGCAACAAGGCGTGGATATGTCCACAGAGCATAAAGACCAAGCTGTTGTACCGGTCATTCTCCCCGAATACACTGAATCCTGGTTCGAGTATTTCATGAATCAGCAGGCTTCTTCCGCCCCTGCCGGAGCTCAGCAACCATGAAGCAACGCCCTCTTGCCTGGCGCTACCTGAGTGTTGCCTTCCTGTTGGCATTGATGGGCATTGCCATCCTCGTGCAGATCATCCGCATCCAGAACAGCCAGGAAGTGGCAAGCGTCATTGATCAGGGCAATTACGTCTGGAAAGACTTTTACCCGCCACGCGGAGAAATTTACGACCGCAATGGCAGCCTGCTCGCCGGGAACCAAACCGTTTTTGAAATTGGCCTGGACATGACCACCCACCCGGATATGCCAACAGTTATTCTGGCGCTCCAGATGGCGGGTCTGGATATGAATGATATTAATTACAGGATCTCTCAAGCCCCAGCCAATGCCCAATATATTGTTCTGGATGATTTTGTTTCCACCCTTAAAAAAGACCAACTAGTGGTCCTCCAGAATGCCGCTCACAATGACATGTCCGGGAAAAACCTGGATGCTATTTACTTTAAAGCTCATTACGGACGGAGTTACCCAGAAAACGATCTGGCTTCCAATGTACTCGGTTTCGTTACGGAAGATAATCATGGCTATCTGGGAATCGAAGAAAAATACGATAACATCCTGGCAGGCATCCCCGTCCGGTTGGCAGTCCCCGCCGACCCACGGCGCGCTACCGAATACCCCACCATCCCTCCCGGTCAGACCATCATACTGACCATTGACCGTGAAATTCAGGCTGCCGTCGAAAACATCCTGGACCAGGCATTAGTGAATACCGGCGCATCCTCCGGAACGATTCTTGTTATGGACCCGCGCACCGGCGAAATCTTGGCCATGTCTTCGACACCCCGCCTGAACCTGAATGATTACCGGAGCATTTCAACGGTCTTTCCCGGAGAGACTCCATTCAACCGGGCCATCAGCCAGTCTTATGAGCCCGGCTCAGTCGCAAAAATCCTGACCATGGCCGGCGCCTTGGATAGCGGAGTCGTCACGCCCGAAACGACCATTTTCGTCCCGGTATCCATCAGGGTTGGTGGATTTGATATTTACAACTGGGATGGCGGTGCATGGGGTAATCAGGATACGACCGGCTGCCTGGCGCATTCGCTTAACGTCTGCCTGGCATATATATCTGACAGGTTGATGGGTAACGCCAGTTTCTACTCGTACCTGCAGCGCTTTGGCCTTGGTCATGCCACTGGCATTGACCTGGCTCAGGAAACATCAGGACGTTTGAAACTCCCCGGCGATAGCGACTGGGGTCCTGTAGATCTGGGTACGAATGCCTTCGGCCAGGGTGTCTCTGTAACCCCCATCCAGATGGTAATGGCTGCATCAGCACTTGCCAATGATGGCAAGATGGTATATCCACACGTGCTGTACGCCAGGATCCAGGATGGCAAACAGGTCAATACCAAAACCCAAATCGTCGGCACTCCCGTTTCGGCCAATACCGCTCACACTCTCAGCGATATGCTGGCTAATGGATTGGAGATCGAATCTTCCACTGCAATTATTCCCGGTTACCGCATTGCCGGAAAAACTGGCACAGCGCAAATTCCGATCCCGGGAGGGGGATACGACCAGAGTAACATCAACGCGTCTTTTATTGGTTGGGGACCAGTAGACGATCCCCGCTTCATCGTCTACGTCTGGCTCGAAAAACCGCAGAGCAACAAGGCCGCCTCCGTAGTAGCCGCTCCGATTTTTAAAAAGGTCGTCGAGAAATTAATTGTCCTGATGGATATCCCACCAGATGCCGTCCGAATGCAGATGGTAGGACGATGAGGTTTTATGCTAACGCTGGCTGATGCAGTCGAAGCTCTGACGAATAACCGCCCGCCGCTCGAATCGGTGATTACCGAAGCAGCGATCGACTCGCGCCAGGTCATCCCCGGCTCGTTATTTGTCGCCATCCCCGGAGAGCGCGTGGACGGGCACGACTTCGTCGGCGACGCTTTCCAACGCGGGGCTTCTCTTGCATTAATCCAGCATGAAATTTCAGGCTCCTTCCGGACCGTGCGACTGGCTCCGGGTCAGTTCCCGGATCTGCAGGCCAACCTGGATACACCGCTTTGCCTGCTTGTAGAGAATACGGTTACCGCCCTCCAGCAGATCGCTCATTTCTGGCGTCGTAAACTGGACTTGCGCGTGATCGGCATCACCGGCAGCGTGGGAAAATCCACCACGAAAGAAGTCGTCGCTGAGGTTCTTGACCAGCGTTACACCACATTAAAAAGCCCCGGTAATATGAACAACGAGATCGGCCTGCCCCTTACCATCCTAAAACTTGGAAAGGGCTACGAAAGGGCTGTATTGGAAATGGGATTCTACGTCCCCGGAGAAATCGCCTTTCTTTGCGACATCGCCCTTCCAGAAATTGGTGTGGTCACCAACATTGGCACAGTCCACGCTGAACGGGCCGGTTCACAGGAAGATATTTTCCGTGGTAAAGCCGAACTGGTAAAAGCCCTCCCTGCCAACGGGGTCGCCATACTCAACCTGGATGACCCATGGGTCCGAAAAATGGCTGAACTCACCATAGCCAGCGTTTTTTTCTATGGTCTCGACCCTGCAGCCGATCTGTGGGCTGACGAAGTGGAAGGCCTTGGCTTGGAGGGCATCCGCTTCCGCCTGCATTATCGGCACGAAACCCTGCATGTACGCATCCCCATGATTGGACAGCATTCAGTCCACACGGCATTGCGTGCAGCAGCAGTGGGGCTTGCAGATGGCCTGACATGGCAGGAAATCATGAACGGCCTGCGGCAGGGGCTTACCCAACTGCGTCTGACAGCCGTTCGCACGGAGAACGGAGCACTGCTGCTCGACGACACTTATAACGCATCGCCTGAGTCGATGCTTGCGGCGCTCAACCTCCTAGCTGAACTTGGAGGTCACAAGGTGGCGGTGCTGGGGGACATGCTTGAACTTGGGCAATATGAAAAACAGGGACATGAGATGGTGGGTGTGCGTGCCGCAGAAGTGGCCGATTCGCTGGTCACAGTGGGAAAACGCGGGCACATCATCGCCACCGCAGCGCGACGGGCAGGGTTGGCGTCCAAAAAAATCGCTGAATTCGAGAATCACGATGAAGCCATCACCCACCTTCGAAAATCGCTCACCAAGGAAGACGTGGTCCTGATCAAAGGCTCGCACAGCATTCGCATGGACCACATCGTTACCGCCTTGGAGGTTCCCGAATGAATAATTCTGCTCTGGCGCTTAGCCTGGCTGGGCTGGCCTTCATGATGACTGTCATTTGGGGCGGTCCATTGTTGCGTATCCTGCGCCATTTCAAGGTCGGGAAGATTATCCGCATCGAAGAGCCGGGAACGCACATGGTCAAGATGGGTACTCCCACCATGGGTGGAGTGATGATCATCCTGCCGGTGGCACTTATCACTGTGATGCTTAACGGAGCCAGCCTAGTCGGTATGAGGGTACTCGGAAGATCGGTACTGGTCCCACTGGCAGCCATGGTGGGTTATGGCATCCTGGGTTCCCTGGATGATTGGGAAGGGATCCGCGGTAAGCGTAAGGGCCAGGGAATGCGTATCCGCACCAAACTCATCGCCCAAATCGTGCTTGCGTTGGGCCTGGCAGCTGTGTTGAGATACATCCTGGGTGTTCCTGATCTTTATATCCCGGGTATCCATTTCGAAATCGAACTGGGCTGGCTATACATTCCGCTTGCCGGTTTCGTGATTGTCGCAATGTCGAATGCGGTCAATTTTACTGACGGGTTGGATGGGCTGGCTGGGCTGATCGCGGCCACCATTTTCGCCTCATACGGCGGTGTGGCCCTGATGCAGGGACAGGTATTTATCGCCCGTTTCTGTTTCACCATGGTCGGTGCATTATTTGGGTTCTTGTGGTTCAACGTCCACCCGGCACAATTAATAATGGGTGATACCGGAGCACTTTCGCTCGGTGCCACCATCGCTGTCATCGCTCTGATGACCGGTCAATGGGCTGTTTTACCCATCATCGCCGTCATCCCGGTCAGCGAGGCGCTGAGTGACGTGATCCAGATCGTCTATTTCAAGGCCACCCACGGACGGCGGTTCTTCAAAATGGCACCGCTCCATTTGCATTTTGAACTACTTGGCTGGTCAGAGATGCAGATCGTTCAACGTTTTTGGCTGATCGGCCTGCTGGGTGCCATGCTGGGTGTTGGATTGGTACTGGTGTAAAGGCATGAAAACGGACTGGAACGGCAGAAGTGTAACCATTATCGGAGGCGCACGGCAGGGACAGGCGGCAGCGCGCTGGCTGGCGGGTCACGGCGCCCGCGTAACCGTGAACGACCGCCGCACTGCCGAGCAGATGGCTGCCGCTCGTTCCGCGCTGTCCGATACGCCCGTAACCTGGGTGCTGGGCAGCCATCCGGTTGAGATTCTTGATACGACAGATATTGTCTGCCTCTCCGGCGGTGTGCCACTCGATAACCCCATCGTCGTTGAGGCCGTCCGGCGCGGTATCCCGTTAACCAACGATACGCAGATTTTCATGGAAATAGTCCCCTGCCGGACAGTTGGGATTACCGGTTCTGCAGGGAAGACAACCACCACCACGCTGGTCGGACAGATGGCAAAAATCGCCTTCGGTGACAAGGCACACGTCGGCGGTAACACCGGCGACCCACTGCTTAATCACGCAGACGAGATGAAACCAGACGATCTGGCTGTTTTGGAAATTTCCAGTTTCCAGTTGGAGCAGATGTCCCTTTCACCGAATGTTGCGGTGGTCTTGAATATCACACCCAATCACCTCGACCGGCATGGCACTATGGAAGCCTATACCGGTGCTAAAGAGCGCATCTTGAATTTCCAGGCAACTGGCGACACAGCCGTTTTATGCCGGGAAGATCCAGGTTCCTGGAATTTGCGCAGCAAGGTGAACGGCCGATTTATTTCTTTTGGTTTTGGGAACATTCCAGGCGAACAGGATGGGAGTTTCCTGGCAGACGGCATCCTACACTTGCGCGAACGCGGTGTGGAGATCCCCCTGCTCCGTCGCAACCAGATCCAACTGCGCGGCGACCACAACGTGATGAATGCGCTGGCGGCCTTTGCCATCGGTTACGCTGCAGGACTCCCGCTGGACGCCATGCTGGAAGCCGCCGAGGATTTCCGCGGAGTGGCCCACCGGCTGGAATTAGTACAAGAATGGAATGGAGCCAAATGGTATAACGACTCCATCGCCACTGCCCCCGAACGGACGATAGCTGCCATCCGTTCCTTTACCGAACCAATCATTCTACTGCTGGGCGGGCGGGATAAAAACCTGCCCTGGGAAGAACTGGCAGCCCTGGTGCATGAACGTGTGGAGCGCGTAATTCTCTTCGGTGAGGCGGCGGAGAAAATCGCCCCGGTTCTGGAACAAGCCCACGGTCCGATCCAGAAAACAGTGGATCGCTGCAAGGGCCTGCAAGAGGCCGTTCAGGTTGCAGCCCATGTGGCCGAGCCTGGCGATGTTGTCCTGCTGTCACCGGGCGGCACCAGCTTTGACCAATTCCGTGACTTCGAAGAACGTGGAGAGGCTTTTCGAAAATGGGTATCGGAACTTTCGTAAAACAATCTGCCCGATCTGCTGCGGCACCTGCCCGTCGCAACCGCGCTTCCAGTGGTGACTTGATCCTTGTGGCAGTCACCATAGCCCTGGCAGTATTTGGCTTGCTGATGCTGTATTCAGCCAGTCCCGATTTTTCCCTGTGGACTTACGGATCAGCTTATTATATTTTCGAAAAGCAGTTGTTGTGGATGGGCATTGGGACACTGGCTGCATTCGTCCTCTCCCGCGTTGATTACCATATCTGGCGGAAGCTTTCTGTACCGTTGATGGGCCTGACGGTTTTTGGTTTGATTGCCGTTTTGATCATCAACGATGTCCGCAATAACGCAGTTCGTACAGTCTCTGGCGGCTCGGTCCAGCCTTCTGAATTGGCTAAGTTGGCAACCATTATCTATTTATCGGTCTGGTTGTACAGTAAACGCGAGCATTTGCACGATATCCACCTGGGATTGATCCCGCTGGCTTTGATCCTGGGTGGGATTGGTGGTCTGATCTTCCTCCAGCCCGACCTGAGCGCAGCGGTGACCATATTCATCCTGGGCGGGCTGTTGTTCTACCTTGCCGACGGGGAAATGCGTCAGATCATCCTGTTCTGCGCCGTGGCGCTGGCAGCCGGATGGCTGGTGGTGCAGTTCAGTTCCACCGGTAAATCGCGCATCAGCTCATACACAGCTGGATTGCAAGACCCTTTGAAATCCAGCAGCCATGTTCTTTGGTCTTTGGAATCAATTTACAAAGGCAAATTATTTGGCGTAGGGATAGGTCGGGCAACAACAAAATTAATCGGTCTTCCATTTGCAGCCACCGACAGCGTTTTCGCAGTTATCGTCGAAGAACTGGGCTTGTTCGGTGCGTTCGGGTTAGCCAGCCTGTATGCCGTCCTGGCGTGGCGCGGTCTGAAGATCGCCGGTCGGGCCCCCGATTCACTCGGCTCCATGCTGGCCGCCGGGTTGACCTTCTGGATCGTCATCGAAGCCATCATCAATATGGCTGTCATGGTGGGCTTGCTGCCTTTTGCTGGCAATACCCTGCCTTTTGTCAGCGCAGGTGGCTCGAACCTGATTTCAACGCTGGCAGCCATTGGCATTCTTCTCAATATCTCCCGTCAATCCGGAAAGACCGCCCCGCTCCGTGCTGGGACTGGGTCTACCCCGGGAAGCAGAGAAAGGAAAACATACAGTGCGTCTGTTGATTTGCGCCGGCGGGACCGGCGGCGGAGTGTATCCCGCACTCGCCGTCCTGCAAACCATGCAAAATAAAGCCGAGGTTCTCTGGGTGGGTGGAGAAGGCGGCATGGAAGCCCGGTTGGTAGAGCGGGCCAATGTGTCGTTTAAGACCATCCCGGCTGCCGGAATCCACGGTGTGGGCCTGAAAACGTTACCCGGTAATGTGCTCAGGCTCGTGCGTGGTTTCTTTGCGGCGCGGCGCATCCTTCACGATTTTAAACCAGACGTGATGTTCTTCACCGGTGGGTACGTAGCTGTCCCAATGGCGCTGGCCGGAATGAGAATCCCAACCGTCCTCTACATCCCCGACATTGAACCGGGATTGGCACTCAAGACCCTGGCCCTCTTCGCCGACAAGATTACCGTCACCGCCCAGGACTCATTCCGCTATTTCAACCACCAGGAGCGTCTTGTTTTGACCGGTTACCCGACCCGTGCCAAGCTTGCGAAGTGGACGCGTTCTAATGCCCGCCAGACCCTGAGCCTGACCGACGAAGCTCCCGTCCTGCTGATCTATGGCGGGAGCAAGGGAGCACGCTCAATCAACGCTGCCGTGCTGGCAAACCTTTCCCCCCTGCTGGAACGCGCCCAAGTCATCCATATCACCGGTGAATTGGACTGGTCGACCGTAGATGCGAGAGCGAAAGACCTCAACAAGACCCAGGCTGCCCGTTACCACGCCTTCCCATATCTGGATGAGGAAATGGGCGCTGCCCTGGCCGCGGCTGACCTGGCACTCTCACGTGCTGGGGCCTCCACTCTGGGCGAATACCCACTTTTCGGCCTGCCAGCCATTCTAGTGCCCTATCCATACTCGTGGCGCTACCAGAAAGTGAACGCCGACACCCTCGTCCGCCAAGGGGCGGCAGTTTTACTTGAAGATGGTAAGTTATCCGACCAGCTCCTGCCAACCGTGGACAATTTACTCAGTCAGCCTCAGAAAATGGCTTCCATGCGCGCCGCCATGCAGCGCCTTTCCCACCCTGAGGCTGCTGCAGAGATCAACCGCCAATTATTCGCTCTTTGCCAGGAGAGGAACTGAGACCATGATAAGCCTGACTTTCGTCTTCTGGATGTATGTGGTCCTGTTCGCAATCATCGGTGGCATGCGCGGTTGGGCCAAGGAAATAGTGGTCTCCTTCAGCGTTATCCTGGCACTTACTTTCACCACACTGCTTTCGAATTACGTCCCATTTATTCGCGACGTACTTCAAAAAGACAGCAAGGTACTTTACTTTTGGCTGCGCTCAATCATTCTGGGCCTCCTGGTTTTCTTTGGTTACCAGACACCCAACATATCCCGATTTGCGCCCAAAATGAACCGCGAGAAACTCCAGGATGTAATTCTGGGAGTTGTCATCGGTGCTTTGAACGGATATTTGATCGCCGGAACGATCTGGTTCTACCTGGCGAATGCCGGTTACCCGTTTACCAACTTCATTACCGCTCCTACAGGAGACCTCGCCAAGGTGGCTGAGGCCATGCTCCATTATATGCCACCCCAACTGCTTGGCATCCCCGGCATTTACTTTGCTGTCGTGGTTGCATTTATGTTCGTGATTGTGGTGTTCATCTAAAATATGACACGCATCCATCTGATCGGCATTGGTGGTACCGGACTCTCAGCCATCGCCCGTGTCCTGCTCGAAATGGGACACACGGTGAGCGGGTCTGACCGCGCCGAATCGCCATTCACGCGCGACCTGCAAGCTGCAGGGGTGGCGATCAGTATCGGACACCGCCCGGAGATCGTTCGCGGCGCCGACCTTGTGGTTCGCTCGTCAGCCATCCCTGACGACAACCCCGAAGTGACTGCTGCGCGTGCCCTCAGAATCCCGGTCCTGAAGCGAGGCGACTTCCTCGGCCATCTGATGGATGGCAAGACCGGTATCGCCATAGCTGGAACGCATGGCAAGACCACCACCACCTCGATGATTGCATGGATACTCTCAGCATTAGGCCAGGATCCAACTTTCATCGTCGGCGGTGTACTGGTAAACCTGGGTGTAAATGCTCGGGCCGGTAAAGGTAATGCCTTCGTCATTGAAGCCGACGAATACGACGGCATGTTCCTGGGTCTCAAACCAACCATCGAAGTGGTCACCAACATCGAGTACGACCATCCCGATTGCTATTCCACTCCGGCTGATTACCAGGCCGCCTTTGTGGAATTCATGTATCGTCTTCCGGCAGGAGGTTCCCTGGTGGCATGCGCCGAAGATCCCGGGGCGCGCGACCTGTTGGGCAAAGCCGAAAAACTTGGCAAAGCGGTCATCCCTTACGGTCTGCGCCCCACAACCGAGACCGGCCAGGCATTGGATGTTTACGCCAACGTGCTGGCTCCCAATGAAAAAAGCGGCTTAACATTCAGCGCTTCTGTGCTTGGCAAATCAGCCATGGTTGAACTCCAAGTGCCGGGAAAGCACAACGTCCGCAATGCCCTGGCGGCGCTGACGGTGGCGCAATTGCTTGGCTTGGATCTCGACACCGCAGCCCAGGCGCTGGGTGAGTTTACCGGCACCGGACGCAGGTTCGAGGTGCGCGGCGAAGTGAATGGCATCTTGATTATTGACGACTATGCGCATCATCCAACTGAAATCATCGCAACACTCGCCGCTGCCCGTACCCGCTATCCCTCTCGCCGCATCTGGGCTGTCTGGCAACCGCACACCTACTCGCGCACCCAGGCCTTGTTCAACCAGTTCGCGACCGCATTCACCGACGCTGACGAGGTGATCGTAACCGAAATCTATGCGGCCCGTGAGGCTAAACAAGATTACTCATCAAAACAGGTTGTGGAAGCCATGCCGCGCACGGCGCACTTTATCGCCGGATTATCGGAAGCAAGCAATTATCTGGTCTCGAATTTACGCCCTGGGGATGCCCTGTTGGTACTCTCAGCCGGAGATGCTGACCAAATTAGTACCGATGTGCTGACCCATTTAAAGGAGGCTCGTAATGGCTGAAAAGAAATATGTGTACGAGACCGAAGTAACGTCCCTGCCGCCCCTGCGCCTTATGCTGGGTGATGTGCCTGTTTCCGATCCAGAAGAATGGCGCAATTCCACTCAAAGACAACAGAAACTTAACCCTGAGATGGAAGGCACAGTCAAGCGGCTGATTGCCTATCTAAAGGATAATAAATAACCGGAGTGACAATTCTGCTGGTAAATACAAAACCTAGCCGTAGCTGCCCTAACCTTATGCAACCATCCAACTTTTCCGACCTACGCTCCACCTTTGGCGACCGCCTGCAAGAGAATGTTCCTCTCTCCAGCTATACTGCGGCGCGCATTGGCGGTCCGGCAGATGCGATGGTCTTCGTCCGGTCGGCGGACGAGCTGGCCGAGGCTGCAGAGAAATTATGGAAAATGGATGTGCCCTACCTGCTTCTCGGTGGCGGTTCGAATGTGCTAGTCAGCGACAAAGGTGTTCGTGGCGTAGTGATCATCAATAGGGCGCGAATATTAAAATTCGACTCACAATCCGAACCGCCCAGCGTACACGCCGAATCGGGAGTTACAGCCAATGACGTTGCCCAGCGTGCAGCGCGGCTGGGATTGGCAGGATTCGAATGGGCCGCAGGCGTTCCCGGGTCGCTAGGTGGAGCTGTATACGGTAATGCCGGAGCTTTTGGCGAAAATATCGCCGGGAACCTGATCTCGATTGAGTTGATCCACCGTCAGGACGGACGCCAGGTCTGGCCGGTGGAAAAGATGGAATATGGCTACCGCACCAGCATGCTCAAACGCGATCGCCCCCCTGTCCTCATCCTTTCGGTGGATCTGGCCCTCAGTCACGGCAACCCGCAAGCCATCCAGGCTAAAATGGAACAATTTTCCGAGCGGCGGCGCAACACCCAGCCGCCCGGGGCCAGCATGGGTTCAATGTTCAAGAATCCGACTGACGACAAGGCAGGCCGTTTGATCGAAGCTGCCGGCTTGAAAGGCAGACGGATAGGCAACGCTGAGATCAGCACACAGCACGCAAATTTTTTCATCAACCACGGACAAACGCGCGCCGAAGACATGAAGGCGCTGATCGATTTGGCTAGAAATACTGTCTCTGAGAAATTCGGTATAAACCTTGAGCTTGAAGTGGAAATAATCGGTGAGTGGTAAGCATGGATAAGAAACTCCGCATTGCAGTTCTCTTTGGTGGGCGGTCCGGTGAACACGAGGTTTCCCTCATGTCGGCCAGATCAGTGCTTTCTGCACTCGACCCTGGGAAGTATGAGATAACTCAAATCGGCATTACCAAGGATGGTGTCTGGTTGGTAGGTGAAAACGTGTTGGATGAAATGGACAAATCACAGACGGATGATAAAAACCTGAAACAAGTGATCATCATCCCCGACCAGCATCACAATCGTATTTGGGAAATCCGGGTTGAAGGATCCACCTGGATGCTGGAACCGCTTGCAGATGTGGATGTGGTTTTTCCCGTTCTTCACGGCACATTCGGCGAAGATGGAACCCTGCAAGGGTTGCTGGAACTGGCTGACCTGGCATACGTAGGCGCAGGGGTGGTCGGCTCCTCGGTGGGCATGGATAAAGGCATCTTCAAGGATGTGATGCGTGCCAATGACATACCGACTGTAGAGTCCGTTATCGTCCTTCGGAGCGAGATCGAGACGAATATCGAGACCGTCATCCGCCGGGTCGAAGCAGTTGGACCTTATCCGTTGTTCGCCAAACCCGCCAATCTGGGTTCCTCGGTTGGTATTACAAAGTGCAACAATCGTGCTGATATGAGCGAGGGACTTTTGGAAGCCGCAGCTTTTGATCGACGCGTGCTGGTTGAGCGCGGCCTGAATGCCCACGAGATCGAAGTTTCCGTGTTGGGCAACGATACCCCACTGGCGTCCGTCCCTGGCGAAGTCCTGCCAAGCCGTGAGTTCTACTCCTATGAATCCAAGTACTTGGATGGCACTTCCGATTTGCTCATCCCGGCTCCCCTACCTGCCGAGACTACCGAGAAGATCCGCCAAATGGCTGTCACTGCCTTCAAAGCCATTGATTGTGCCGGAATGGCGCGTGTCGATTTCTTTGTTGAAAAAGTCACCGGCGAGATCTACTTGAACGAACTTAACACCATCCCTGGCTTTACCAGTATCAGCATGTACCCCAAGCTATGGGAAGCCAGCGGATTATCATACGCCAAACTCGTTGACCGTTTGATCGAACTGGCTATCGAACGTAAGAACGACCGCGACCACACTGAACGCATCTTACGGAGAACATCATGACCTCCCTGCAGAAAACTTCCCACGCCAATTTTGTACGCCAGCGCCGTACACCTAAAACGCCTTCGGTTAAAACCCCGAAAAAGACGACACAAACCGCCCAAAAGGCATACCATCCCGCCTCGGTATACTTGCCGGCCGAACCGCGGCGTGTAGTACGCCGGACCGTTAGGCAAGCTCAAGGTAACGTTACGAGCCGGTCAACAAAAGCAGTGCATCGAAATGGTTTCGATATCGCCTTCACCCTTGGTCGGACCAAAGTGCATGCTCCGGTCTTGAACATCCCTGAGTTAGGTCCACGCTGGGTCTCCGCAGCAATGACCTTGGTACTGAGTTTCATGCTCTTCACAATGTGGACCGCGTCCCCCTTAACGGTAAAGGCAGCGGAATTACACGGCAACCAGCGTCTGAGCCTGACAGAAATCAATTCCATGCTCGGTATGATCGGAAAGCCGATCTTCAGTGCTGTCCCAGCCCAGATAGAAACCAACCTGTACACCGCTTTCCCTGATCTGGAATCCGTCAAAGTCCGTATAAGCTTTCCCAGTCGCATCTCTGTGGATATAAAAGAACGGACACCCGTCATGGTTTGGTCACAGAATGGAAACACAACTTTGATCGATGCCAGTGGCGTAGCCTTTCCACTGCGCGGCGAGATTCCAGCCCTGCTCCAGGTAAGCGCCACCGGGGCTCCCACCGGGGTCCAACTGGATCCGGCGCTTCCAATCTACAAACAGAAGTTTATCGCCCCCGAAATGGTCAATGCAATGCTCGTGCTGGCTCCTGTAGTCCCAGCCGGGATGACGATGACCTTTGACCCGCAATATGGCATGGGTTGGAAAGACCCGCGCGGCTGGAGCGTCTATTTCGGTCAAACAACAAAAGATATTCCGATGAAAATGATGGTCTACCAGGCCATCGTGGATACTCTCACCCTCCAGGGCGTTCAGCCCTCGCTCATCAGCGTGGAATACCTGAACGCACCATTCTATAAGTAGCCCAAGGGCCCTATGGACGAAATTGTTGTTGGAATTGACGTCGGAACGACCAAAGTCTGCACCCTGGTTGGACGGATCGAAGAAGAAACCATCCGCATCCTGGGTGTGGGCATCGAGCCTTCGGCAGGCATCAAGAAGGGTGTCATTGTGGACCTGGCAGAAGCCGCCCAGGCGATCACTAAATCGGTGAGCATGGCCGAGCAGACCTCGGGCGTGGAAATCACCGGTGCGATGGTCAGCCTGGCCGGGGCGCATGTATCGTCCATTAATAGCCGCGGTGTGGCGGGGATCTCCGACGAGGTAATTGATGAGGTAGATGTGGCGCGTGCCCTTGAAGCAGCCCGGGCAGTGGCCATTCCTCACAACCGCGAGGTCATCCACGTCATCCAGCGCGGCTTCACGGTGGATGGACAGGATGGTATTTCAATGCCGCTCGGCATGCGCGGATATCGGCTAGAAGTGGAAACCCATATCATCACTGCCGCCCAGGCCACAGTCGAGAACCTGCGCCAGTGCGTCAGTGCAGCGGGTGTGGAAGTATTGCAATTCGTGCTCAACCCCCTGGCTTCGGGTGATGTGGTACTGACTGACAACGAACGCCAGATGGGTGTGGCAGTCTGCGATATCGGTGGCGGGACAACCGATCTGGCCCTATATGTGGATGGTCACGTCTGGCATACGATGGTGTTGGCTGTGGGCGGCAACCATATCACGAACGACATCGCCACAGGCCTCCGTCTTCCGTTCAATAAAGCTGAAGAGATCAAGAAGAAATATGGTTTTGCAATGAAGTCAGGAGTCGGGGCCGAGGAAACATTCAACGTACCCACCTTCGGTGAAGACCAGCCGGTGAAAATCAGCCGACAGGATATGGCTCACATCATTGAGGCCAGAGTTGAGGAAATCTTCATATTAACGCTGCAAGAGATTAAGCGTTCTGGTTATGATGGCTTGTTGCCAGCTGGCCTGGTTTTGACAGGCGGTACAAGTGCCCTGCCCGGTATTCGTCAACTGGCTTCAAAGGTTTTCGGACTTCCAATCCGTACCGCCAAGCCTGAAAACCTGGTTGGTCTGGTTGACCAGTTGAAGAGTCCCGCATACTCCACCAGCGTTGGCCTGCTGCACTGGGCAGCAGCGATGACTGAAGACGACTTTTCTTCTGCTCGTGGACGCAAACAACGCGGCGGAAAGAGAGAAGTCCAATTGAACCTGGATCCGGTCAGGGATTGGTTCAAGAGATTGTTACCGTAGTAAGTACCGGACGGACGAACAAAATCGCCACGTCGCCAAAAGTATCGTCAACCGTTCTCACTTTTCAGGAGGTAGTAACATGGACGCAAAAAAGAATCAAGCTGAAACATTCGCCCGCATCAAAGTAGTAGGCGTGGGCGGAGGCGGCAGCAACGCCGTCAACCGGATGATCGAGGAAGGCATCCAGGGAGTGGAGTTTGTTGCGATCAACACCGACGCCCAGGCGTTGATGCTGGCCAAGGCTCCCACCCGAGTACGCATCGGCAACAAGCTGACGCGCGGTCTTGGAGCGGGCGGTAACCCGGAGGTTGGGCGCAAGTCGGCCGAAGAATCCGCTGAAGACCTTTATAACGCGCTGAAAGGCGCAGATATGATCTTCATCACGGCCGGCCTGGGTGGTGGAACAGGCACTGGTGCTGCCCCCATCGTGGCCCAGATCAGCCGCGAGGTCGGTGCGCTAACCATTGGTGTGGTCACCCGGCCATTCACCTTCGAGGGTAACCGCCGGATGCAGCAGTGCGAGACCGGCATGGCAAAACTCAAAGAACATTCCGACACCCTCATCGTCATCCCCAATGATCGGCTGCTTCAGATTATGGACAAGCGCGCCAGCTTGAATGACTCCTTCAAGATGGCGGATGATGTCCTGCGCCAAGGCATTCAGGGTATCTCCGAATTGATCACTGTACCTGGTTTGATCAATCTCGACTTTGCCGACGTGCGCACCATCATGTCGGAAGGCGGTGCGGCGCTGATGGCAGTTGGTAAGGCCTCCGGAGAGGACCGTGCCCGCCTGGCTGCCGAGCAGGCCATCTCCAGTCAACTCCTCGATATCACTATCGATGGTGCCAAGGGTGTGCTCTTCAACGTAACAGGCGGTCCCAGTTTGACCCTGTTCGAGGTCAACCAGGCTGCAGCCATGATTCGTGAGACCGCCCATCCGGATGTGAACATGATCTTTGGTGCGGTAATCGACCCGGATATGACCGACGAGATCCGCGTGACGGTCATTGCCACCGGCTTCGAGCGTTCTGGCATGCCACGCCGCATTGCCCACCCGACATCCCGCAGCATGGATGGTAAGCCCGCCAACCGCCCACTTGAATCGGTCTCCGTGGAAGCCCAGTCCGGCCAGCCCGGCACTGAATTCCGCCCACAGACTTTCAACACCGAAGATCTGGACATCCCGACCTTCCTGCGCAACCGCAAGTAGCTTTCCCCCTCCTCTCCTGGAGCGTGATCAGGGGCGACCCATGGGCCGCCCCTGTACCGTTTAACCTTATCGGGTCATCTGGCACGCTAAAATTCCCGGGGGTTTCCTAGTTTTTATAATCCCCTTATTCTGAATAGATCCGGATCGCGCTTAGGTCAAGGCTCAGTTCAAGGTGGGCTCCATACCGCATCCCTGGAATTTTTTCTGTGATCACTTCGATTACTGACGGGTTCTGGAAATCGCGAATCTTAGTCTCTGGGTGGGGATAATAGACAAAACCTTCATACTCCTCGCCCTGAATCCTTACTCTACATGGGGAAAAAGAAAAATCCTCGGGCGGGTGCAGATCAGTCCAGGCGATTTGCTGGAAGGTAAAGTCCGGTTCGACCATTTCAAACCTCAACGGGGCGATGGAAATATTCAGTGTACCGGTGAAGAATCGATCCAGGTCAAGGCCGCCTGCTTTGAAGAATGGTTTTTGCCGTTCCAGGCTGCTATACGGGTACTCTTTTGACGGTCCCGAGGCAACACGATGACCCTCAACAACTGTTCCGGGAACTTGGATATAATCCTTTTGCATAACCGTTTTCTTTCATTAGACGAGGGCACTTCCAATTATCACCTTCACCTGACCATTCCCGCGCCCTAAAAGTGACAAATTGCGGGATGAGATACGCACAAAACAACTAACCGTTCAATTCATCAATTAAGGCCAGCATTTCGGCATTTTGTGGGATATCGGTCATGTCATGACCATAATGGACAAAACGGGCCGTCCCGGTTCGATCCACGAGCACCTGGGCGGGCATACGCCCAAATTTGAACAGTTTGATCTCCTGCCCGTAGGTTTTTAATACAGAATGAATTGGGTCCGGCAGGCCAGTGAAGGGTAGGGAGTTATCACCAAAATAGCGTGCAAAAGCGGCAGCATCCTCTGGCCCAACAACCAGGATGACCGTGTTCCGATCTTCAAACTCCGTAAAATCTTGGCGCAACTGCGCCATGTGCGCGCGGCAGAATGGTCAGATAAAACCGCGGTTGAAGACAAGTAATACATTCTTACCGCGGAAATCTGAAAGGCAGACTGGTTTGCCGGTATAGTCTGCTAGTTCAAAATTCGGTGCTGGGATGTTGATGGCTACTTTTGACATTTTGATTTCCTTTACCTATTGAAGGTCAAATTATTAATTTCCAATATTCAACATTCGGTGCAGGTAATCATTAACGGCCTGCATGAAGAGGGCAGGTTGTTCCTCGTGAGGGACATGACCTGCCAGCGGAATGATAATCAGTTTGGCGTTCGGTAATGCGCCCGCCAGGCGGATCGAGTCCGCGGTTGGGATAATTTTATCGGTATCACCAGTGATGACCAGCACCGGTAAGTCGAATTCGCTCAAACGCGCCGGTAGACCGGATGGCTGGCTGGCGGCAGTGAAATACCACAGGGCCCGGTCCCAGTTATCGACCTGGAGTGGTTTGGTATAACCGGCCATTGTCTCCGGTGTGATCTTTGATTGGTCGTACCAGGCTGTTTTGAGAAGCTGAATCCCGCTGGTCTGGATCGAGCGGACGATTAATGGGCCAAGATGATTCATCTGTGGTGTATTGTAGAATGGGCGCAGCCAGGAGGGTCCGCCGCCACCTTCATAGACCGCAGGATCCACCAGGATAAGTCCCTGGACACGGTCGGGGTGCTGGAGGTAAAACTGCATCGCGACCATGCCACCCGCAGAATTTCCGACCAAGACAGCTTTCTGAACATTGTAAAAGTCCAGCAAACCGAGCAGCTGGTCCACGCTGGCCTGCGGACCGTAGGGATTCTGGCCTTTCCATGTCATTGGGCGTTCTGTGAGACCGAAAGCAGTGCGGTCGTAGGCAATGACCATCCCATCCTGACTTAATGGTTCCATGACAGCGTGCCAGGAAAACAGGCTGGCTCCAAAGCCATGCAAGAGTACGATGACCGGCCCCCCCTTCCCCATCGTCTTGATGTGGACGGAAAGCCCATTGATCTCAATGAACTGGCTGTCGGAATCTGTCAATTGTCCAGGCTGGACAGTATCCGTAAGCGCCGGGACTGGGACGAGGAATGGGCCCACCAATACAATAAACAGCAGGGCGGTCAGAATAATAAGCAGGCTGCGCCGGAAGTTTTTCATATTAAGATTACTTGTGAGCTCTTACCCATCTTATAAGGCTATAGAGAAAAACAAGCGCCACAAGCAGGCTTGTGATCAACGAGGCGATCCAGATGAGCGGTTCATTTGAGAACTTGTAGCCAATCCCTACTAGCGACCACAAGATGACCAGAATGTAAGCCACGTCACGGCGGTTCAGGCTCATCAGGGTTGAAATCACAAGGACAGCCACGAGGACTACCAGGAACCAGGTTTGCGCAGCGATACCAAAAACATTCCATTTTAGATAGTCTAACACATCGGTCACATTGGCAACCGTGGCAACCGTGATCCAACCCAAGTAGACGCTGAAGGGGATGCGCACAGCCCAGTTCTCGCCGGTCGAAACTCTTATTCGCCCAATGCCGAGACGCTGATAAATGGCAATAAGCGAGCCAAGTAGGACCAGCATGGCAGCCAGCGTCCCGACGAATTGTTGGTAATGCCACAGAAAGATCCATACGCTGTTCGCCAGTCCACCGAGAACGACCCACCAACCAGTGGACTGCAGGCGCGGGTTAATCTTCTGCGCAGGCAGGGCCTGGTAGATTGCGTAGGCGAGCAGGCCCATGTAGATCAGGCCCCAAATGGCAAAGACATATCCAGCCGGGACGAAATAAACGTGAAAATTATCCGAGATCCGGCCAGTATTCAGTCCGTTGATCGGCAGGGCATCGGCCAGGATGTTGATGGTGATTGTAGCCAGAATAACGACAACAACAGAA
This sequence comes from uncultured Anaerolineales bacterium, assembly GCA_903884265.1. Taxonomy (GTDB): domain Bacteria; phylum Chloroflexota; class Anaerolineae; order Anaerolineales; family Villigracilaceae; genus UBA877. Next base: position 42,740 of record CAISEG010000073.1, read on the forward strand.
ATCTGACGGAGGGCATTTTTCATAATTTTTCCTATTCGCTTAATTTGATCTCCAGGATCGCATAGTGGGTATGGCGCAATCTGGAATTGATTGAAAGAAGGATGCCCATCAAGCTGTATTTTTTATAGATCAAATGGGCCACTTCCTTCTCTACCGTAGGGTCCGCCACGCGACGCGCCTGGGCCGGGATCCATTCACTTAGCAATCCCCCATCCATTTTGCATAACGCCACATTGACATGACCATTATTGCGGATGCGCTTGACTTTACCCGATTCATCCACGGTCCGGACGAAGAGCGTCTTCCCATCCTGAACGAACCAGACAGGAGTCTTCATACCCTCGCCATTCCTGCGGAAGGTTTCGAGATTGATGTATTGTTGGTGTTTGAATTGTTCCAATTTATCCATTTTGCACCTATTTCAAACCAGCCAGAAAATCCAACGTTGCCCCGACAATCTGATTTTGCTGGTCTTCCCTCGATATTGTTGCAAGATTATCGCCCGCTTGCGGACCATACCAGCCGAACTGGGCGTGGTCGCCACCTTCGATGGGAACAAAAACAGTCCCCACAGGGAGCAATTCATGAGATGCATTGATCTTGGCAGGTGTGGACAGCCCATCGAGAGTGCCTGAGATGGATAGGACCTCAACCCCACTTAGAGATAGATCATCACTTCGAGCAGGATAGGATGCCCAAAGGACCAATCCCTGGACCTTGCCCGGATGCGAATGGACAAAATTGGCTGCCATGGACCCTCCCAATGAGTGCCCACCCACAGCCCAGTGCTGGATCGCTGGGTAAGCAGCGATAACCTCCGCGGCCGCAGCCGGTTTGAAGACCGCCAAGTTAAGCGGGACATGGACAATTACCACAAGGTAACCCTGGGCGGCAATCTGGTGCGCGGCGGGAGCATAGGCACGATAATCCACGCGGCCGCCGGGATAAATAATAAAACCGGTTGTTGGCGGAGTAGTCAAGGGAGTAAAGACCAGCCATTGGCCGGTCTCAATTGCCACGGCGTGGTCGGATTGGAGTGCGGTAAGCGCTTCTGGCATGGGTTTGGCCGGGGTTGAGCCCCATATCACGAAGGCGAGGGCGAGCACTACCAGCAGGACGATGGATGCCAGAAGTATCCGGGTCCAGGCAGTAGTGCGTTTCTTCTCAGCCATTGGCCACCTCCGGAGTAGGGGGAACCACGGGAACTCTCACCAGGATGATCCGTCGATATGCAAAGTACACCGCCCAGAGCATTAGGGCTGAACTCACAACACCGGGAGCCCAGGCGCCAAAGTTTTGGAGCAGGAATCCACCCGCCGAAGGGGCAATCACGCGCGTCACACTTTCCAATGAAGTGGAGATTCCCAGAGTGCCGCCAATCTCTGCGCGGGTGACTGACTTGGTAATGGCACTGTTGATGATCGTGTTTAGCATTCCGCCACCCAGGGACAGGGGTAGCATGACGACCAACAGGACCGGTAGGTTCGGAGTAATTGCCCAACCGGCAAGACCAAAGACCATCAACCACATGCTGGTGATAATGATGGCATTTTCTCTGAAACGTTTGGTCACAAGACCCACCCCAACGCCCTGAACCACTACCGAAAGCAGACCTACATAGGCGAGCACGTAGCCAGTGGTCTGTGAGGACAGTTTTAGTTTATACGCCGCGTACAAGGAAAAGATGGATTGGAACATGGAAAACGCCAGTCCGAAGAAGAACCGCACATGCAGTAGCGGACCAACCTTGGGGCGGTTAAGTGCATTGACCAAAGCCTTAAGCGTGAACGGAGGGCGTTTCCGCTCGCGGAGGTCTAAGCGGCGTTCTTCTGAAAGCGACTCGGGCAGGAAGAAGAAGATCGAGATCAGATTAAGGAAAGAGAGTCCCGCAGCGACCAATGCTGGAACACTATATCCAAATTTACTGAGCAGACCTCCAACCGCGGGTCCGATGATGAAACCCAGCCCAAAGGCCGCGCCGATTAGGCCCAGCCCCTTGGCACGGTTCTTTTCATCTGTTATATCAGAGATGTAGGCCTGCGCCACCGTGATATTGCCTCCAGTCAACCCATCCACACTGCGGCTAAGGAATAAGACGCCCAACACAAAGACGTTAATGGCGGTCGAGGCAGCCAGGCTTGCCAGGCTGTGTCCAAGGGGTTCTGCAAATGCCAGTAATAGGAAGCCAACAAAAGTCCCGGCTACACTAAGCAACAGGATCAGGCGGCGGCCAAACCGGTCTGAGAGGCGGCCCATTAATGGCGCACCAAAAAGAGAAGCAGCTGCATAGGAAGCGGTCAGCAGCCCGATGACAGCCGGTGTTGCACCAAATTTTTCAGCATAATATGGCAATAGCGGCAGGATCAGGCTGAAGCCAAGCAGGTCAACGAATACAACAATAAAGATGTTAATTAAACGGGCAGTTTTCATATGGGTATCTACTTTTCCAGAGGTTTAAAAGACGAGGGGATAATATTAACAGTCATATCTACAGACCGGGCAGGCAGGCGAAATAAGCTTCGTAATCCTTCCCGCAGGAACCCGAACAGGAAGCTAAATTGTGATCCGATTCTGATATCTAAGCCAGTCTTGCCGTCAGTGGCAGAAGAGGCTAGCCAGAGAGCCTTGCGAGCCGCGACTTCCGGTTTCTTCCCGGCAGCGCGGATCAGGAAAGGCATGAAACCGCGCAAGCGCTTCTCATGATTCTCGAAGGTGTCGATCTCGGTCAGCAAATCGGTATCCATCAGGCCGGGCTGGAGGGTGTACACCCCTACGCCGCTTTCTTTGTATTCAGAAGCCAGCGCCAGGGTAAAGACCCGGATCCAGGCTTTGGTTGAGCCATAAGCGTTCTGGTTCGGGACCGGTTTCTTCGAACCCGCACCAAGGATGTTAATGAGCTTGCCAGCCTTGCGCGGCAGGAAATGGCGCATGGCGGTCGCCGTACCATAATAATTGCCAAATATATTGGTCCGCAACACGGACAGAAACTGGTCAGGTGAAAGGTCGAGGGTCGCACCATACGGGCCGGCAGTCCCCGCATTGTTGACCCAGATATCAAAGCCGCCATATTCCTTAATGGCAAAAAACGCCAGATCCTCCACTTGCTTCTGATCCGAGACATCGCAGGCAAAGGCCAAAGCATCCAGCCCCTCCGCACGCAGGCTGGAGGCATTTTGTTCAATATCGTTTTTCGAACGAGCAGAGAGTATCACCTTTGCCCCTTCATGAGCGAAAAGGTTGGCGATGGCCTTTCCCAGGCCGCGGCTGGCTCCGGTGATGACAGTGACTTTTCCTTCAAGTTCTTTCATGTTTATTCCTTTTATCTTATTTTTCTGAGATCAATTCCACTGCAGCTGCCGGTTGTTTGCGGAAGCGGTCAGCGATCCAAATCCCGAATGCCACCACTCCAGCCAAGACCAAGACCAGTAAATACTCGATCAATGGTATGCGTAAAATCTCGTTGAGTTGCACCCAACCGCGGCTGGGATAGACAAGCAGCGCACCCCCGACGAACAATCCGGTAAAGGTCCACTTCAGCCAGCGTGGTAGATTGAGGCCATGCATCTGGGTCACGATGAAGATTCCAGCAAAACCAAAAGCGAACATCGGCCAGATGCCATTACCCTGAATAATTGCCACCAGCGTGCCGTGTACGGCTACCGTGACTTCCTGAACGACCATCCAGTATTTGTTGATATGGATGCGGGTCAGGAACAAGCTGCCCTGTAGCAACAGCAGGAACATATAGAAGAATCCGATCAGATGGCCGGTGGTATTCTCCATCGGATGATACCAGAAAGTATAAACAATGGCCCATGCAAAAAGGTAACCGTGGTACTTACGCACAAAAGACATGACACGTTTACCCAGCGGAACTTTTTTCCCCCAGAAAAGTCCGCGTCGCTTATTCTCCATAAGCAGGATCGCTACCAGCATTAGGATGACCGAACTCTGGGATGAGAATATGGAAACATCCTGCGCCAGCCCATCGTACCAGAGGTGGGTCTGGACAAAGTGTAAAAGGATGAAAAAGACATTGGCTCCCAGCGCAACCAGGTTCACCAGATGCAGACCCGTGCTATATTTCTTGACCCGTGACTGGGCATAAAAAATAAGACTCCAGAGTGTAATCTGGTGCAATACATAAAACATCCAGGCTGTGAAATGAGACCAGAAGGTCGGGGTGATCAGTTTCCAGTAATACCAGGCTGCGCCCCGGTCCAGCAGATGCGGGATGGAGGCAAGACGCTGTCCCGCCCACCAAATGAGCCCAGTGAAGGCAATACTGAAAGCAATGCCTCCCAACAGGGCAATCCTGACAGATCGGGGTTGATCAAGGGGGTTGGTTAGAGATGCCATTTCCTTATATTTTTCCTTTTTTGGTCAAATTTAGATATATTATAATAGACTGCACATAAATTGTCAAGTTATTGTATAGATTTACTTGACAAAATTAACTATTACAAGTATGATTAACTTGGTTAAAAGAAAAGACAATATCAATGGATAAATCTGGTTCAGCTTCACCCCTCTATAACATAGGCGTAGTTACCCGCGTCACTGGAGTTCCAATCGCAACTCTGCATGCCTGGGAAAGGCGCTATGGATTCCCTGACGCTGCACGATCTGCTGGCGGGCACCGCCTGTATTCAGAAAAAGACATCGCCCGTTTGCGCTGGGTCAAATCCCAAGTGGATTCAGGACTGACTGTCAGCCGGGCGGTGATCGCGGCGCGCGCCCTTGAAGCGAATGGACGCCTGTTCCTACCCAATGAATCGGAGGCAAGTCAAAAGTCTCAATCCAGCCGCATCGCTTTCCCATCCCTGCGTGAATCACTGCTGGACGCCCTCTTCCACCACAACCTGCCGCGCGCTGACCAATTAATGGGAGAGATGCTGGCGTTTTACTCCCCTGAAGACCTGACGTTGGAGGTCATAGGCCCGGCATTGAATGCCATCGGTGAAGCCTGGGAACAGGGGCACATCACCATTGCCACCGAGCACCTAGCAACCAATTACCTGCGTCACCGCCTGTTGATGTGGATGGTGACCGGTCTAACCCCCAGATCTGGGGACTCGATTGTGCTTGCCTGCGCGCCAGGCGAACTGCACGAGGGGAGTCTCCTGATGCTGGGTGTGCTTTTACGCCGTAAGGGTTGGCCAGTGGCCTATCTCGGCCAGAACGTACCCTTCCACGACCTGGCAAAATTTATTGACGATATTCATCCCAGTGCAGTTGTACTTGTAGCCATCTGCGAAGAACCGGCGCGGGCGCTCACAGATTGGCCGCATTGGATCAACCAAGTGGGCGGTCACCCTATCATCGGATTTGGCGGGCGGGCATTTATCGTCCACCCGGAGTTGCAGGGAATGGTGCCAGGTGTCTATCTAGGTACATCAATATCGGAAGGTATGACAAATTTGGTTTCACTACTTCAAAGGATTGAAAAATAATGCGTAAAAAAAAAGAACGGCCTCCAGAAAAACAGAGGCCGTTTGAATTCCCTCAATTTTAAGATCACTTGCCTTCCACCAGTACAGCTCGGGCAAGAACACTAAACATAGGAGAGTTGGATGGATAAAACTGAAGGGTATTTACTCGCGATACTCCAGCTCATACTCCCCGATATAGACGGTATCCCCCTCCTGCGCGCCAGCTTCCCGGAGCGCCTTGTCCACGCCAAGACGTTCCATCAATTTCTGGAAGCGTCGCACCGACCCGGACTGGTCCCATGGGGTCATTTCGGCCGCGCGTTCGATGGATACCGATTTGACACGAAAGCCGCCGTCCGATTCGCGCAGGATAGTGAAGGCGCGCGGGTCTTCGACAGGACGGTAGACCGGCATGGGTGGTTCGACTTCCTCCAGCGTGGGTGTCTCGGCGAGGATGGCAGCAGCTTTGAGCAGCAACGCGCGTGTATCGGTCCGTGCCAGGGCTGAGATCGCCATTGAAACAATGCCGCGCTTCTTGAGTTCCTTTTTGATCTTCGGCCAGCGCTCCAGGACCTCGGGCTGGTCAATTTTATTCAAGGCAACGATCTGCGGCTTCTTTGGCAGGTTCGGATCAAAGAGACCCAGTTCGGTGTTGCTTTGGTCAAAATCCTCCAACGGATCGTCGGAGAGACCATCCAGGAGGTGGATCAGAACCCGGGTGCGCTGGATGTGACGCAGGAAATCATGTCCCAGACCTACGCCTTGTGCGGCCCCTTCCACCAAGCCAGGGATGTCGGCGAGAACAACAGTCGTGTCAGCATCCACTTCTGCCACACCCAGGTTCGGTTCAATGGTCGTGAACGGATAAGCGGCAATTTTTGGCCTTGCATTGGTCAGGACAGACAGCAAAGTGGATTTTCCCGCGTTGGGTACACCAACGATGCCGATGTCAGCTATGAGTTTGAGCTCAAGGCGCAACCGTTTCTCCTCACCCGGTTCACCACGTTCAGCGGTGCGGGGGATCTGGTTGATGGAACTCTTGAAGTGGGGATTGCCACGCCCGCCGCGCCCGCCCTTGCAGACCTGCAATTGCTGGTCAAGCGCGGTCATGTCGCCAATCAGCTCTCCGGTAGCAGCGTCGTAGACCACCGTGCCAGGTGGGACAAGCACAAAAAGGTCATCGGCAGATTTACCAGACTTGTTATTGGTTCCTCCGCCTTTGCCGTCCTCCGCTGAATAACGAGTCGTATGGCGGAAAGCAGCTAGCGTGTTGAGGGTGGGAAGTACTTCAAGAATAACGTTACCACCGCGCCCACCGTCGCCACCATCGGGTCCACCACGTGGTACATATTTCTCGCGATGGAAATGAACCATGCCATCGCCACCTTTGCCGGATTGTACGAGGATTTCTGCTTGATCTATGAACATGACCCTATTGTAACAAAGAGGTCGGGTTTCTGTGAGGAACCCAGCCTCTAGTTTATCTGTCGTTCCTGACCATTTATTTCAATTCCATGAACACTGGCCGGACCAGAACGCAGTACTTGCCGGAATTGCTGACGGAAAATCGAAGAAAACTGCAATCATGGGTAATAAAGGAGATAAAAAAAGTTATAATAATCCAATACATGGAATATCACCAAGAGGTCGTGCCACGAAAATCACCATTCATTGTTAAATAATGGAAAGACTTTGTCCATTCCGTTGCGCATCCTCAATAGCTCAGTTAAGCGGTAGGTTATTTGAAAGGAGTTTCATGGAAACAAAGGAAGAACTATCCAGCCCCTTTTCGATTGGAAATAATGAAACAAGCCAGCTAAAGACACTGGATATCAATAAAGTAAGGGAATTATGGTCAAAAACATACAATACCAATGGAAAACCGGATTGGTCCCATATTTATCCATATTATCACCCGCAAGTGGTTTTCCAGGATCCCATCCAACGCATCGAAGGGATGGAGGAATTTGTCGCCCTGTGCTCACGTTTGGCAAAGCGCTGCGAAAGTCTGCAAATGGAAATCCTCTCCATAGCCCAGAATTCCAATACCATTTTAATGGACTGGATCATGACCATGTCTTTCAATAAATATCCCAGCACTCCGGTATACGGGAGCACAAAACTCACCATCCACACGGACGGTCGGATCATTCACCAGCGCGACTATTTTGACCTGTGGGGCGATATCTTCAATGGGATTCCCTATTTCAAAAAAGCCTATCGAAAATTCATGCGAAAGCACTTCGGGTAGAGGAGCAACCCATGCCAAAGCGGGAACTACCTGATGAATTGATATTCATCAAAAACAGACGGGCAATCCAGAGGGCTACTACCGCTTCCATGGCGGGTAAGGTCTGTGTGGTATCCGGTTCATCCTCAGGAGTAGGACTGGAGGCTATTAAACGTCTTGCCCGTGGAGGCGCACAAATCGTCATGGTCTGCCGGAACCCAGACAAAGCCGATACCATCCGGAAGGAGGTGCTGGCACTATACAATGTCCGGGTGGATATCATCACATCAGATTTCAGTGATCTGGACGATGTCCGTAAAGCAGCGAATATCCTACTCAAAGATTACCCCCGTATCGATGTACTGATCAACTCAGCTGGTCTGCATTCAACCACCCGTACGACCACCAAGGCTGGATTTGAAACGGTTTTCTGCGTAAATCATCTCGCTCCGTTTCTTCTTACTTACCTGCTTCTTGAGCGGTTAAAGAAAAGCGCACCCGCCCGTATCATCCAGGTGAATTCTGAAGGTCACAGGTTCGGCGGTCTGGATTTGGATGATCTGAATTGGGAACACCGGCATTACATGGGACTCCGGGGGTACGGCGCTTCCAAGGTTGCGCAGCTGCTAACCACTTGGGAATTTGCTGACCGCTTGAAGGGATCTAGAGTTACCATCAACGCGATGCACCCAGGGGATGTGAAGACCAATATTGGCAATAACAACGGACCTTTGTATAGGTGGTTCCTTCATAATGTCACCTGGCATACGCTAAAAGACCCGCTCTTATCCGGTGAAGCGCTGTACTACCTGGCTGCCGCCCCCGAATTGGCAGAAGTGAGCGGCCGTTTTTTCCACCTGACCATCGATGAGAAACCCGCGACCAATGCCCTGGATCGGGAGAAAGGCCGCAAGGTATGGGATCTGAGCATGGAAATGACCGGGCTTACAGCAAGTCCTTAAGAACCTTATCCGCGGCCAATTTGCCGGTCAGAATGGAAATCGGCAATCCGGAAGGACTATATGTCCATTGTCCCGCCTGGTATATGTCTGGAATCGGCGTCAGAACAGAACTTGCCACTTTTGGAAGTCTATTCACTGCTGGGATGTAATCATTGGTGAATGCCCAGCCTGTGATGGCACCATCAGAGTTCCCGGAGATCCTCTCAATGGTCAGTGGGGTGGAAGTAAAACTGTCAATGACTGCCGCCCTGAGTCCCGGGTAAATACTGGAATCCAGCACATCAATTATCTCATTCGTCATCATTTCCTTAAACTCGTCATACCATCCCATTGCCTGGATATGTTTCGCCAGGGAATAGTCAAATAACACGCTGATGATAAGCCCTGTTTTGCCTTCGGGGGCAAGGCTGCCATCCCTGAGAACGGGGCAGGATATTTCATAGGTGTTAAGCTCAAGGAATCGCTTTAGCCAGGTCACAATCCGTTGTTTATCACCAATAATTCTTCTAAGGTCCTTCCGGTCAGGGTCGAACAAACCATTTATACTGGAATTGGATAGACCGGATATGGATGGGGTATAGAAAAAGTGAGCGTTGGATATTTTTGCAAAATACGCCTTGTCTAAATTTATGGTTAGGTAAAGGGTAAAAACGGAATCTCCGCCGGTTTTCCCTGAAATTGCTTTCTGTCTTGCTTGGATCTTCCTGACTACTTTGCTGTCCGTCAAGGTTGACAGGTTGGTGATGCGGAAAAGGGTCTTTAAATCCGCCGCCCAGACCAGCTTCCTGTATCGATATAGATTTCCATTGGAATCAGCCACCTGATTCCTTCCAGGATCAACGCTTGTAATCTCCGTTTCTTTTATTATTTCTCCGTGATTTTCCAGGATGAACCGCTCCATTGCCTGGGGAAAACTTCCGGTTCCTCCCCTGGGGTATCGGTAATCCAGGTAAAGGGTGAAATAACTTAACGCAAAGTATGCCGGGGTCTTTTGAAAAAAATGCTGGTCAATGATATCCAGTAATGCCTGGTTCTTGGAAAATCCGGACAGGTATTCATCTACAGGCTGATATAGTTTGGTCATTTTTGGAAGAGTTCGTATGTATTTCATTGCCCATGGAAGAATCGTCCTGGATATATATTTCAGGTTGGTTAAATCCATGAATAGCGGATTATCAATGCCATAAAGGATATCCATGTACCCCATAACTTTGCGGACTTCCTGGACAATGCCAGCAATATCCCGCTTATTTTCAGGAAAGTATTTTCCCAAAAGTTCCTGGTAGGCTTTCAGACTGTCTTTTGAGTCGACCTCGACCACATCTTTTCCAATGCCAATGGATACGCCATTCGCAAGAAATTCGACTTCCAGTCCCAGCTGTCTGAGCATAGGAAACACAATCCCTGAATTTTCAATCCCCCGGATGCCCCCATCAAAAACGAATCCCTTATAATTAAACGAATTGACCAGCCCCCCGGTCTTCTTTTCCTTTTCGCACAACAGAACCTTCAAACCCGCTTTGGAAAGGTAAGAGGCGGCCGTAAGGCCGGCCATTCCGCCTCCAACAATGATGACATCATAAGTTAAAGAGGTATCCATTAAGTTGCGCTCCAGGTCAAAATTATATCAGGTGTCTTTCAATAACATCAAGATTTATTCAAGGCAGGATATTCAAAAGCAAGAGCCAGCCTTCCCCTATGGGACAATTAGCGAGGAGGAACTTCAACGCTAAAAGAAGACAACTCTGGAAAGAGTTAGTGTGCTATCTAATGTTAAAAGTCCCAGGCCTTCGTCCGGGACTTTTAACATTAAAGATAATCCTCACTTATTTCTTCTTGCTCTTCTTCCCAAATTTTGCCTTGAGGATATCCTCCAGCGTCGGCTGGCCGATCTCCTGCAGCTCATAGCGTACACGCTGGTAGGGTTTGGTGATCTTAATGACCCGCGTTAGGTCGATCGGGGTGCCAATGATGACCAAATCCACATCAGCTTTCTTGATGGTGGCCTCCAGGTCTTTCATCTGAGCCGCACCGTAGCCCATGGCCGGAAGGATGGGACCGGTCTTGGGGTATTTCTTGTAAGTTTCGGCGATGGATCGGACCGCGAACGGTCGCGGGTCCACGATCTCTTTGGCGCCGAAGCGTTTGGCAGCCACGAATCCAGCGCCGTAAGCCATCTCACCATGGGTCAGGGTGGGGCCGTCCTCAATGACCAGGACGCGCTTGCCCAGGATTGCTGCTGGATTGTCGACAAAAAGCGGAGAGGCAGCTTCGATGATGGTGGCTTTCGGATTCAGCTGGCGCAGGTTCTCGCGGATCTTGATGACCGCCTGCGGGTCAGCAGTGTCAACCTTGTTGATGACGATCACATCCGCGTCACGGCTGTTGACCTCGCCGGGATGGTAGGCGCTCTCATGCCCGGGGCGGTGCGGATCAGCGACCACGATCTTCAGGTCCGAGACATAGAACGAGAAATCGTTGTTACCTCCGTCCCAAAGGATGATATCCACTTCCTTCTCAGCGGCGCGCAGGATCTTCTCGTAATCCACTCCGGCATAGACAATGACACCGTTGTCGATGTGGGGTTCGTATTCCTCGCGCTCTTCGATGGTGCACTCGTTCTTATCAAGGTCAGCGTAGGTGGCGAAACGCTGGACTTCCTGCTTGACCAGGTCACCGTAGGGCATCGGGTGACGGATGGCAGCGACCTTGAAGCCCATGTTGCGCAGGATGAGCGAGACACGGCGAGTGGTCTGGCTCTTGCCCGCCCCGGTACGCACTGCACAGATCGATATGACCGGCTTTGTGGATTTGACCTGGGTGGATTTCTCCCCCATCAGGCGGAAGTCGGCTCCGGCAGCCAGCACCATCGAAGCCTTGTGCATGACCACTTCGTGTGGAACATCCGAGTAGGCAAAGATGACCTGCTCCACTTTCAAATCCTTGATGAGTTTCAGCAGGTCGGTTTCGGCATAGATGGGAATGCCTTTGGGATAAAGTTTCCCCGCCAGTTGTTTCGGATAAGTGCGGCCTTCGATGTCGGGGATCTGGGTCGCAGTAAAAGCCACCACTTCATAGTCCTTGTTGTCACGGAAATAGACATTGAAGTTGTGAAAGTCGCGCCCGGCGGCGCCCATGATGAGAGTACGGGTTGGGGACATAAAAATCTCCTTCAGAAAAGATGAATTTCAGTAAAAAGCAGTCTGTGCTTGCTGTATCCATTGGCAGATTTCACAATGGCAAGAACCTCCCGCGCTTCCCTGGAAGCTCTCTGTCCAAATGGGCATCCTGCAAGAAGACAGAAATTTACTGATCTTTCGCAGCGGACTGCTCCGCTACGTCACATCACTTCTGGGGCTGTGATGCCCAAAAGCGCCAATGAATTGGCCAAGGTTTGCTTTACCGCGGCGACCATGCGCAGGCGTGCCGCTCGGATCTCGGGACTGGCCTGCACGACCGGGCAGGCATCGTAGAACCCGGCAAAGGCTTTGGCAGTATTGTAAGCAATGTTGGCAATGGCAAGCGGTTTGTACTCTGCCGCCGCGCGCTGGACCTCCGACGGAAAACGGGAGAGCCAGTCAATTAATTCCACTTCGGCAGGTTCAAGTGAATGATCGAAAGCCGAAGGGGGAAGATTGGTGATATCAACGCCAGCTTTCCGCAAGATCGAGTTGCAGCGCACGTGTGCATATTGAATATAAGGTGAAGCCTGTCCGTTGAAATCCAGTGCTGTCTTCCAATCAAAGGTGACCATTTTCGTATTTTCACGCGCCAGCATGGGATACTTGAGGGCACCCAGCCCGACGGCTTTTGCTACACTTTCGAGCTGTGCCTCGGTCAGTGAGGGGTTTTTCTTGTGGGCTTCGGCCCTGGCGCGCGTGGTGGCTTCGCGCAGTAAATCTTCTAGAAGCACGACCGTCCCTTCACGGGATGACATGACCACGTTGCCGGGCAGAGTCACCAATTCGTAGGAGATATGCCCGGATTTCCTGGCCTGCTCGTGCCCGGCGATTTCGAGGATCTTGAATATCTGGGTAAAGTGCAGGCTCTGGCGTACATCCACCAGGTAAAGTGACTTCGCCAGGTCGGGATAATCGCTGAATTTATGTAAAGCCAGTGCCAGGTCTTCGGTGGCATAAAGGGCGGTCCCGTCTGAGCGTAAAACAACCGCTGTATGGAACTGTTCCTTTGCCAGACCCAGCACCTCGTCGATTTTGACGATCACCGCCCCACCCTGCGACCTCTCGTCCGTGGCAATGCCACGGCGGACGAGCTCCTCGACGATCTCCTTGCCGGATTTTTCTTCCTGGCTGTTGAAGTAGTAGACATCAAAACGCACGTCGAGGGCGGCGTACATCTGGCGGAAACCTTCCAGTGACCACTCGCGGGTCCGCTCCCAAAGGGCGACGATCTGTGGTTCGCGCTTATCCCAGCGGGCATACACGCTGCGAACCTCGGTCTCGAGGTCAGGATCCTCTTCCAACCGCTTCGACGCCTCGGCATAGATCTCGCCCATCCATTTGGTGATATCAGCGGATGGCTCTTCGCCGTTGTGGAACTTAAGATATCCCCATAGCCACTTGATGACATGCAGGCCCATATCGCCTGGGTAGTTGGCGCGCACCACGTCATACCCGGCAAATTCCAGGATACGGCAGATGGCGTCGCCTAAAATGGTACCGCGCAGATGCCCAACATGGAAAGCCTTGTGGGTATTCGGGTGGGAAAATTCGATCATCACGCGCTGACCAGTGGCGGGTCCAGACCCGAAGCGATCTTTCTGGTCCAGCACAGTCTCCACAACACGGCGGGTATATTCCTGCGTATCGAAAAACAGGTTGAGATAACCCTTGACCGCTTCGGCATGGCTGAGACCGGGTACACCGCTCACCTGGCTCTGCACCTGTTCGGCAATTTCCTGGGCGCGCTGGGCAACGTCTATTTTTTTACCCAGGCGCGCCTCGGCCGCAGCGACTGCAAAAAAGGAAGTGGACATGCCCCACTCCCCGCTAAAGGGAATTGGTTTCCACTCCAGCACAGACAGGGGAATCCCATTGGCTGTGCAGAAGGCTTTGATCCTGGCTTCGATGGTTTGCTGTTCGGTTTGAAACATAGTCACTCGTACCTGAAATTATATCATTCCAGACCTTAAAGGTTTGTGAGACGTTCAGTATACCTAAAAAAACCTGCTCCAGCTGCCATCTCCGTCGATGATGAATTTGTCGATACCGGCTTCGAGATAAGGTGCCTCGAGTAAACCCTGCAATGCGCGCACAATGCTGGTCTTGCCGGAACTGGAGGTGCCATTGATGAAAACGATCGTTCCACTTTACATGGACAGCCTCGAATTAAGAAACGGGAGCCCCATCGTTCCGGGCGCTCCCGCTCAAGGTTTTTGCAAGCCGCGAACTCAGGACTATTTCTTCGCGGTAGTCTTTTTAGGGTTGGTTGTTTTCTTAGCTGCTGGTTTTTTAGTCTCGGTTTTTTTGACAGCTGGTTTTTTAGCAGCAGTCTTCTTTTTAGGTTCGCCCTTGAGTTCTCCAGCAGCGTCAGCCTTGGGCTCTTTTTTCACGGCAGCCGTACGGCGCGAGGCAGCTTTCTTCTTTACAGGTTCGGCCTCCGCGACCGGTTCCACCGTCGCAGGTTTGGCTTCGACCGTGGCTGGTTCCATTTTGGCCAAGGCCTTCATCAGGCGGCTTTTGCGACGGGCGGCGTTATTCTTGTGGATCACGCCTTGTTCGGCAGCTTTATCCAGGGAGCTGATGGCTTCCAAGACAGCTGCTTTCGATTCGGGAGCGCCTTCCTCGATAGTGTTGCGGGCATTTTTGACAGCAATGCGCGCTTCGCCGCGGTAGACGCGGTTGCGCAGACGTTTCTTGTCATTCTGACGATTACGTTTGATTTGAGACTTAATGTTAGCCACTTACTTCCTCCAAATATTAATACAATTTCACGGCGCATCATTTTACAGCACGGCAGGGAATCTGTCCAGACCGAATTGACCGCCAATTTTAGGAAAGGATTCAGAAAATGATATAATGGCAATAAATGAGCCTGGAGATGTCTGGATGACCTATGCCAGTCACCCAGATGTGGACAGTGGGAAGGCCGTGACAATTCCATTTTGTCTAGGCTTTGAGGGAAATACAGATCCAAAAGCAGAAGTGATCCTGAATTTATCCGTTTTTGAAGAGAATGCATTATATCCGTTTCTCGCTAATTGGAGGCGTGGGATGAAACTCAATCACTTCTTCTTGCTCATTAGCCTTGTTATATTGGGCTTTGCCTGTCCCTTATCCGCGTCAGTGACGCCCACAAATCCTGCTGTTCCAACCTCGATCACGCCCACGCCCGCGATTCCAACCACCTCCATCCCAGCAACAAACGTCCCAACCACAAGTCAAACATCTATAGAAGCAACGGTCGCGTCGACGCTTACTACGGCAGGACCGTATCTGGTCTACGTGCGCAACCAGGGGAACGGGCAGGAATTGGTGTTGATGGACGCAGATGGAAAAGGGGAAAAGACATTTCCTTTCCCGATGAATAACAATCTTTCTACGCCCCGGTTGCTTTCCAATATGGTCTCACCGGATGGGCTCTGGCTGGCATACTATACCGGATCTGCCGGGCCGGCTTTTGGCCAGGTAGGACCCAATTCAGCAGACCTGACGCTCAACCTGATGAGCCTGTTCGGTGGCATGGCACCGGTCGGGAGCACGCAGATTATTGCCCACCTATTATCTGTTGATTATCCCGTCAACTTTGCGCAGGCAGCCCAGCAACTAGGTCTACCGGATATCAGCGCACAGAGTTTGCAGGACGCATTCGTGAACGGGATCGCCCAATCCATCGCCTGGTCGCCGGATGGACTGTACCTGGCCTTCGCCGGCCAGATGGACGGGCTTTCGTCAGACTTGTATCTTTATGATACCTCCGACGGAACCATTCAGCGGTTGAGTAGCGGCCCGGAGGAAGTCCAGTGGATCGACTGGTCGCCGGATGGGAAATGGATCCTAGATGGGAGCTGCTACCAAGTCGGAGAAGGAATGACCTACAATGTCTATGCGACCTCGCTTGACGGGAGGGCCGTCCGCACTTTGATAGAAAATTTCACCCTCGCCGGCGACCCGAACTGGATCAATGCACACGCGTTCCTGGCATGGCAGAGTCAGAATGGGCCAGGGAATTTCGAGCTGGAGCGGGTCGATGTTGAAAGCGGTAATGAAACCATGATTTGGAATGGCTCTTTTGACTGGATAGCAGTCGACCCGGCCGGGTCCTGGCTCGCTTTACATGCATGGACGAGTGGGATTAGCGGGCTATCGCTGATAAACCTGGCAACTCTGGCATCGACCCGCGTCAAGGTTCCTGATATGGCTCATATTTATGGAGTTTATCAGGATATGCTCGGCACCGGTTCAGCACCAGATCGGCTATTTTTAACCAGAGATGAAACCGATTTGAGTTTATATTATCTCTCGACAGACGGGGTAATGACACCTGCCGGAACCAGTGCAAATCTTTTCAGCGTGGCACCCAACCATGCGGGTTGGATTGCGATAAAGGATAATATCCAATTATTTCTGGAGAATGGCTCCCAGACCAATACTTTCACCCTCCCCGATGGGATGAAGGGGGGTGATTTCCAACAAATCATCTGGCGGCCAGATTCATCAGGTATTTTCCTGTTAAGTTCCGCCAACCGGTTATACGCGTTGGACTTTTTGTCCGGTATTTCTACATTAGTCGGACAATCTTTGATTATTTACCCGGCGGGTCCTGAAGGGTTGATCTGGGTACACAAATAACCGGAGAGGAAGCAAATATGGGAGCCAAGAATTTCTTGAAAGCGGCAAGACATGGGTTCAGATCAAACCGGCCATCGCCCATTGAGGCAGACCGGATGGCAACCAGCCTCACAAACATCGCCAGACCGTTGGGGTAAACCATGTCCCCTTACACGATCGCAGTCTGGTAAAGAGAGAAGAAAATCCGTCCTGGCCAAAACAACATCCAATTCTTTATGGATCAATACGAATGTACTCATTGCCTTTGACGTCATAAATGCTATAATTGTTCAATCGATAATTTTCAATCTTAAATATTCCAAGGAGCCCTTTTATGAACAAGAAAATGATCTTCCCTGTTTTGGCCCTGGCGCTTGCCATTCTCGCCTGTACTTTCAACAGCGTGACACAGCCTACGCCAACGAATGTGCCACCCGTCGTTCAACCCACTGTGCCTCCCGTCGTGCAATCCAACGTCCTCTTCCAAGATAATTTCAGCAGCTCCAACAGCGGCTGGGAAGTCGGCGACTACGCCTCCGGAAGCGTCGGTTATGGTAACGGATATTATTTCGTGAAAACGACGAAAAAAGGGGTCAACATGTACGGTGCGGCTTTCCAGACGATGACAGACGCAGTCATTGAGGTGGATGCCACGGAAGTCAACGGCCCGAGCAATAACAATACCGGGTACGGCGTGGTCTGCCGCCTGCAATCAGGTACCGATGCCGATATGGGCTATTATTTCCGTATCAGCGGCGATGGTTATTATTCTGCAGATGTGGCGAGTGGCGGCAATTTTACTACCCTGCTGACTGGTGACGATTGGCAGACTTCCTCCGCCATCAATCAAGGCAGTGCGACCAACCACATCCTCGTGAGCTGTAACGGCAATCATTTTATCTTCGAGGTCAATGGGGTTACCTTGTTCGAAGGGGATGACAGCACATTCGTTTCCGGTGACGTTGCCCTGATGGGCACCACCTATGAAGACAGTACCTCCGCCGAATTCCATTTCAACAATTTCGTAGCCTCGCGACCATAAGACGGACGTCAAACCCACTTTTGCATTCCAGCCGGTCAGTATGCTGACCGGCTGGTTTTTTTGCATTCCTCTTTATTTGTTCGTACAAAATCCCTTTTTACCTGCCAATGGCGTCCAAAAGCAGACTGATATGGCTTTTCACGCCAATCCTGTTTAGTCTTGGGTACAATCGACCTCCTGAGGAGGAGGCGAGATAACTGATGGCAGAACGGCAAGCCGCGATTGGAGGGGGGAAATAAAAGAGAAACAATTCATTGCTCCCCGAATTTCCAGCCTCAAGCGGAATTTCTCCCATAGAATTTCAATCGTGAATTTGCAAAAGAAAACGCGGCAAGAGGGTTCACAAACCAACGCTGCAGACTCATATCTGCGGTATGGCGCTGTGCAGCTTGTACCTCAAGGGTCTACTTCTCCTGCAGGGAGGATGTCGCGAACGCTGCCAGTGCGCATCCCTTGCTGCACTTGAATAGTAGTACATATGTTCTAATGTGTCAACGAACAATAATTGACCTGGAACTATTAAGAACCTGGATGACGTTTTTTAGAAAGAATTCATCCTGTCACATCATGATAAAATACTCTCATGCAATCTTCCATTGAAAAACTGCGTAAATTCTTCCGTCTCGAACATGAAAACGGTTATACCAATACGGCGGTGATCGGCGGTCTGGCTAACGTTTTAAACCTGTGGGAAGGCGAAGCCCGCAACGATAAACTACCAGAGGAGATCGTCCAGATCACCTCGGCCACCCTGCGCGCCTATGCCGACCTGGATCCAGCGGGGCGGCTCGAATCACTGAAAACACTTTGGAAGCAAATATTGGAAAAGGTGCCGGAAGCGGCACTTTTGAAAAAGCAAAACCCTGCCAAACCGGTCCAGAAGGCTCCCCCAGCGCAGCCGGCAATTGTGGAGCCGGTAATGATCCCAGAACCGGAAGCGCCTCCGGAGATGACAACGGCGCTGATGGTACCGGCAGTTCCGATATTGGAAGAAGGAACCGAAAGCGGCGTGCAGGAACAGGGCCAGGCGAGGCAGGCAATCCCTGAAAATGAAGAACCCAAGCCAGCCCCGACCCCGGTCACCACGGCAGCAAACGCCCGGACTCCTCGCCTCCAACGGACAGTTCCCGGGCGCGCCGAGAGCCATCCCGGCGGAGTGACCAGTAAACGTCCCATCGCCCTGAACGCCTCACTGACGGTGCTGGCGGGCGTGGGGCCACGGCACGCTTCCATGCTTACCCGCCTGGGTCTCAACACACTGGGCGATATGCTCTACAATTTTCCCCACCGCTATGAGGATTACAGCCAGCTCAAGCCGATCCAGGATGTATTCTACGGACAGTTGATCACCGTGATCGGCGAGGTGACCATGGTGGCCTCACGGCCGCTGCGCGGCGGGAAAATGACCATCACCGAAGCGGTGATCAACGACGGCACGGCAGCCTTGCGCATGACCTGGTTCAACCAGCCCTGGCTAACCAACCGGTTAAAGGTGGGCGAAGCCATCTCGGTCTCCGGAAAAGTGGAGCAGTACCTGGGCCGCCTGGTGATGAACAGCCCGGACTGGGAACCGGTGGAAGTGGAAAACCTGCACACCAACCGGATCGTCCCGATTTATTCGTTGACCGCCAATGTGACCCAAAAATGGCTGCGCAAGTTGATGCACCAGGTTGTCACCTACTGGGCACCGAGACTGACCGACCACCTGCCAGAAACCATCCGCCAGGCAGTAAACCTGCCCGACCTGGGAACAGCTTTGCTGCAGGCGCATTTCCCTGACTCTGACGCCACGCTGCAAACCGCACGCCAGCGTCTGGCTTTTGATGAAATCTTTTTCCTGCAAACGGGCGTCCTGCGCCAGCGGCGTGACTGGCAGTCTGCACCCGGACGGATCTTCGAAGTAGACGAGACCTGGCTGGAAACCCGCCTGGCAACCCTGCCGTTCATCCTGACGAATGCCCAGAAGAAGGCCGTGGCTGAGATACGCTCCGACCTGAAATCTGGCAAGCCGATGAATCGCCTGCTTCAAGGGGATGTAGGCTCGGGGAAAACCGTGGTGGCAGCCCTGGCAGCAGCCATGGTGAACCAATCCGGGGCGCAGGCAGCGATCATGGCTCCCACCTCCATCCTGGCAGATCAACACTTCCACACCTTCCAGAAGGTACTGGCCGGAGAGAACGGACAGCTCAAATCGGAACAGATCCGCCTGTTGGTGGGCGATACTCCTGCGGGGGAAAAGGAAGAGATCCGGGCCGGACTCGCCAGCGGCGAGATCAAGATTGTCATCGGTACGCATGCCCTGATCGAAGAGCCGGTCAAATTTGCCGATCTGCAATACGTGGTGGTGGATGAACAGCATCGCTTCGGGGTGGAGCAGCGGGCGGCCCTGCGCTCCAAGGGCACCAATCCCCACTTGCTGGTGATGACCGCCACACCCATCCCGCGCTCGCTGGCTTTGACTATATACGGGGACCTCGACCTTTCGGTGATGGATGAACTACCGCCCGGACGCCAGACCATCCCGACCCACATCCTTGCACCGCAGGAACGCGAGCGGGCCTATGCGCTCATCCGCAGCCAGATCAAGGACGGGCACCAGGCATTCATCATCTATCCATTGGTGGAAGAGAGCGAGAAGAGCGAACTTCTGGCTGCCACGCAGCAACATGAAACCCTGCAAAAGGATATCTTCGCAGATCTGAAACTGGGCCTGCTGCATGGACGGATGAAAGCTGAAGAAAAAGATGCCGTTATGCTGGCCTTCCGCGAAAAAAAGTACGACATCCTGGTCTCGACCACCGTGGTGGAAGTGGGCGTGGACGTGCCAAACGCAACCGTCATGCTAATCGAAGGCGCCAACCATTTTGGGCTGGCCCAGCTGCACCAGCTGCGAGGCCGGGTGGGACGGAGTGAAGTCCAGTCTTACTGCCTATTGATCCCCGACCACGAAGACGCGGCCGAAAACGATCGGCTGAAAGCAATGGCCGAAAGTAACGACGGATTTGTGCTGGCTGAGCGCGACCTGCAACAACGCGGTCCTGGCGAATTCCTGGGAACTCGTCAGGCCGGATACGCCACAACGTTGAAGATGGCCAGCCTGAGCGACATTCAACTGATCGAAAAAGCCCGCACGCAGGCACTCGAACTTTTTGCTCGTGACCCGGAGCTGAAAGACCCCGAAAATTCCTTGCTGGGCGAAGCGCTTGGGCGCTTCTGGGGTGGCGGCAAGGGAGATGTCAGTTAATTTTTTTTTGGAGAATAAAATGGTACGCGCATTATTTCCCGGAACCTTTGACCCTGTGCACTACGGCCACATTGACATCGCCACCCGGGCCGCTCGCCTATTTGACGAGCTGGTCATCGCTGTTTATGACCGGCCACTGAAAAGCCTGATGTTCCTGCCCGAAGAACGCATCGCCCTGGTGACCGAGACCTTTAAAGCCCACCCAAAGATCAGGATTATGGGTTACAGTGGAATGACGGTGGAGTTCTGCCGCAAGATCGACGCCCAGGTGATCGTGCGCGGCCTGCGCGTCTTTTCGGACTTCGAGTACGAATTCCGCATGGCACTCGCCAATCACCGCCTGGCTCCGGATATCGAATCCGTGGCTTTCATCACCGACGAGGACCAAACCTTCCTTTCGTCCACCACCGTGCGCGAGATCGCTTCGCTGGGCGGAGATGTTTCCAGCATGGTCCCGGCGCATGTTGAAGCTGCGCTCAAGAACAAGGTCAAAGACCTGAGCGACCAGCAGTTACGCCCTTTCGGGATTAAAGTATAATCAAGGTGTTCCGACCTTGTACTTGCGGAGGAGCCAATGGATATTCTTCACCTAATCGACCGCCTGGAAGAACTTTTCAATAACAGCCGTCCCATCCCGCTGACGCATAATGTCATCGTGGACGAGGATAAGTTCCTGGACATCATTGACCAGATGCGCATCTCCGTACCGGAGGAAGTCAAGAAAGCGCAACAGGTCTTTTCGCAAAAGGACCGGGTGATGGCCCAAGCTCAGGAAGAAGCCAACCGGACCCTGCAACTTGCGCGCGAAAAAGCCGATGCAATGATCGAGAAAGAAGTACTCGTAGCAGATGCCCAGCGGCGCTCCAGTCAGATCATTGACCAGGCGCGAGTGGAAGCCGAAGATATTAAAGCCGGTGCAGACGAGTATGCGCTGGATGCCTTAATGAACCTGCAGAAAGAACTGGAACATCTGAGCACGCAAGCCCAGAATGGCGTGCAAGTCCTGCTGCAGAAGAGGCAGCCGGCGGACCCGATGCCCGAGGAGAAATAAACCAACAGCCTCCGCAATTCTGCGGAGGCTGTTTTTTGTCTTTTCATCTGTCAGGTTTCATCAAAGAGCGACACTGCCCACGTTACGAATAACCATGACCACTTTTCCTTTGATTTCAAGGGGTTCGGACTTGTCGATCATGATCGGTTTCATGGTGGGGTTGGCAGGCTGGAGCCGGTATTGTTCCTTCTCTTTGAAGAAATATTTTAGGGTGGTCTCGTCCCGGTTTGGGAGCCAGATGGCAACCATCTCACCGTTATTGGCCTTGATGGTGGGTTTAATAATGACAATATCGCCATCATTGATCATGGCATCGATCATGGACTCGCCCTTCACCTTAAGGGCGAAGAGTTCAGAGCCCTTTTCCCCGGAAGGCAGAAGGCTGCGGGCCACGTCGACCGCATCCATTTCATTTCCGATGCCCAGATAGGTCGCACCCGGGGCAGGAACCAGCATGGGCTCACCGGCAGCGATCGGACCCAGGATGGGGATCTTGATCAAGTCCTTGCTGACCGGGTCGGTCAAGCGTACAGCGCGCGAGAATTTAGCATCCCGTTCGATGAGACCCATTTCGGCCAGTTGCTTTAAATAGTAGGTAACAACAGAAGTGGAAGTAATCCCAACCGCCTCACCAATCTCACGAATGGAAGGGGGATAGCCCTTGCTAATCCGTTCGTTGAGGTAATCGATGATCTTCTGATGCCGTTCAGTCAAACCTCTGCGAGTTCTAACCATTGGAACCTTCCTTTCTATTTATGCCAACCAAACATTTGTGCTAATTATAATACGAACACTCGTTCTATGTCAAGCGCGGATATTTTGGAAAAGAAGAGAATAAAGTGGTATGGAGCGATGGCGCAAGAAATGCTGGAGATAGTGCCCTAAGCAAATCGAATATTGGTAAACCCCAACAATGGTATTTGCCTGTACCAAAATGTAAAAGGTTAGTAAACCACCCTGCAAGGATAAATTCTCTTTAATCGGACCAAACAGCGATCTTGCGATCCCATCTATGTGCGCGTAGTTTTAGGATCAATTCTTGGGATAAACCCATCCCATCACTAACCCTAAAATCCTCCTGGAGGTGATCCAAGGTCCGCATACCGACGATCGTGGTGCTGACGGATTTATTTGTAAGAATGAACCGCAGTGCCATTTCAGGCAAACGCATATTTTCAGGCAACATATCCTTTAATGCGTCTGCGCGTATCACCGTGGGCTGAAGGTTCTCCGGCCCAAAATATCTCGCACGCCAGTCGTTTACAGGAAAATGCGTATCCGGGGTCAGCCTGCCTGAAAGGCCGCCTTCATCCAGAGGCACTCGACCAATTATCCCAATGTTCATTTTTTTGCATAACGGGAATAGTCCGTCCTCAGGAGCCTGGTCAAAGATATTGTATATTACCTGAACAGTGTCAATTAATCCCGTCTGTATGGCCTTCAAGCCATTCTCCGGTTCCCATCGATTAAGGCTCAGGCCAAAAAAACGGATCATTTTTTTCGACTTTAGATCGGAAATCGTCTGTTTCCACTCATCGCTTTCGGACCAGGAATCATCCCAAACGTGGAATTGTAGTAAATCGATATGATCGGTTCCAAGGCTCTCCAGAATCTTTTCCGTATAATCGATTACGTGCTGCCGCGGAAACACGTCTATCAGTTTATCTTTTGAGTTGCCGGGCCATTTAAAATTTTTTGGTGGTATCTTGCTTGCAGCAATGATCCTGGCTTCAGGGTTCTTCTTTATCAGTTTCCCAAGCAATTTATCACTATGCCCGCTTCCATACGACCAGGCGCTATCAAAGAAAGTACATCCCATTTCAAGAGACATTTGTAAGGTTTCAAGCGATCCCTTGTCGCTGGCATCCTTCCAATCACCCATACCCCACAAGCCATGACCGATTTCGCTTACCGAAAGATTTGTTCTGCCAAGTTTTCTATATTTCATGATCTTCTTTCATCCTTTCACTCTTTCACCTGTTTAGTTCTCCCGGGTAATCTATCAATGCCCGCTATGATCAAATAGTTAACCTTTAAGGTGACCTGGTTACGGGAGTCCCTTTATCATAATGGTCAAGACCTGCCCAAGGGAAAAAGGACAGGTCTTTGTATCTGATTGTCAAAAGAGAGCGAATCGTTAGCCCTTTAGAGCTCCGGCCATCAACCCGCGCAAGAAATAGCGCCCCAGAAAAAGATAAACCAGTAATGTTGGAAGCGCAGCCAGCAAGGTGGCGGCCATCAAGACGTTCCATTGCACGAGCTGGCTCCCTGCCAGGTTGTTGAGGGCTACCGTTACGGGCCAATGTGACTGATTGGTCAAGATCACCGCAAATAGAAATTCATTCCAGGCCTGAGTAAATTGCCAGATGATGACCACGGCAAAGCTTGGCGCCGATAGTGGCAACATAATATACCGATACAGACCTATCAGGCCGGCGCCGTCAATTTTGCCTGCCTCCAGAATTTCAGTTTCAATGCCTGCATAATAGTTACGGAATATTAAGGTGGTGATCGGGATACCGTAAATAATATGTACCAGGATCAGACCGGGAATATCCCCGTACAGCTTGATGGCTTGCATGAACTTCACCAGCGGAATCAGGATGCTCTGGTATGGAATGAACATCCCAAAAAGGATCAGTGAGAATACAAGATTCGAGCCGCGAAACTTCCATTTCGCAAGAAGATAGCCATTTATCGATCCAAGCAGTGAAGAAAGAATTGCCTCCGGGATAACCATCATCAAACTATTGTTTATATTAGGGGCAAGCTGCCGATACCCTGCAATAAAATTCTCGACGTGCAGGCCGTTTATTGGTAAAGACCACATCGTCTTAAGATCGACTTGGTTAAATGCTTTGAAACTCGTAAGCAGCATTAAATATATCGGCAGAAGATAAAAAGCTGCCAGGGCGATTAAAATAATATAAAAAAGAATGTGGGTTAGAACACGGCGGGTCATAGCTGAGTCTCCGTGCGCATATTATTGATCAAGTAGGGTATCACGAGAATCGCGACGCTGACCAGCATTAGGACACCGATGGCTGCTCCTTGAGCGTAGTTGGTACCGTCGAAGGTGGTCGTCCACATATAAATACCAGGGACATCCAGACTAATCGCCTTATTACCGAGGGCTACGATCAGGTCAAATATCTTCAGAGACATGTGAGCGAGGATGATCACCGCGCTGAGCGTGACGGGCTGAAGCATGGGGAAAATAATAAACCGATAGATCTGCCATTCGCTGGCTCCATCGACGCGCGCCGCTTCGCGTAGATCATCTGAAATGCTGCGCATACCGCCCATATAGAGTGCCATGGTGAACCCCGATAATTGCCAGACTGCCGGGATCACAGTAAATGCCATACCCCACGGTTGAGGCGTGGAATGCCACAGGCTGATGAGCGACTTTAATCCAAGTGTCTGGAAAATAAGATTAAGTCCGGTGATGCGATTGCCCGTAGCCGGATTCATTAACCATCCCCAGACGACCCCTGATGCGATGAATGATATAGACATCGGGAACAAAAAAATACCTCGAAAGAGCGCTTCGCCTTTGAGTTTTTGATCCAGTAAAATAGCTAAACCTAAACCTAGAATGAGGCAGCCCAGGATGAAACCAACCGTGAACATAGCAGTATTACGAACATCGATCACAAAGCGGGGATTATTAGTAAACAGGAGATAGTATTGTCTCAACCCTGCCCAGGTATAATCCGGGTTCAGACCCTTCCAATTGCTCAGGGAGACCCGGATGGACCAACCAATGAAGCCATAAACAAAAATAGCCACCGCCACCATCGACGGGAGCAGCAAGGCAATGGAGAGCACAGTTTCATTTTCAAACATCGATAAAATTATTACGATGCCTGAATAAAATATTAATCCACTTGCCAACAAGCCGATCGAGGTGAGATTTTTTCCAGCGATCATCAGCTGGATTTTTCCAAGGGTAAAAATGCAGATCGCACCAAAGAGGATCAGAGCAAGCGCTAGAATTAGTTTTGGCACTTGAAGATTGAACTTACGAAACATCCGCGGCCTCTCTTCCGACTTTTGCTTTCCTTAAATTTCGACCTAGTTCAATCATATTAGCCAATCTAGAGCCTGTCAACCTTCAGTTTATGATGGAATGGGCGGCTCAAAGAGCCGCCCATTCACCTTACTGCTTAGCGTATATCAATTTACTTCGGGCAGACACCGTCT
This sequence comes from uncultured Anaerolineales bacterium, assembly GCA_903884265.1. Classification (GTDB taxonomy): domain Bacteria; phylum Chloroflexota; class Anaerolineae; order Anaerolineales; family Villigracilaceae; genus UBA877. The sequence goes on from CAISEG010000073.1 coordinate 68,697, forward strand.
GTTTTGCAGGCAGCCACAAGCGCGGCCTGGAAATCAGCAGTCTTGCTTGTATCGGCCTGGAACAAGCCAATAGCAGTGCCAATGGAGGTCGCCCAGGCAGGTGCGGCAACTACACCATGCATCAAGCTGCCGACCACGACATTACTGGTCCAATCCTTGGCAGCATCCTGCGAATACTCGCTGAAAAGAGCCTGGTTGCAGTCTGTACGAGCGCAGATGGAGCCCTTGAGCGGGTTGAAGGCTTCCTGACCGGCCTTAGAAGCTGCGACGGTCAACCAGTCTGTAGCCGCATCCGGGTGCTTGGCACCCACGGGCAGGACGAAGCTGTCCGAGAGGAAGTTGAAGACGCCATAGGTACCGGGGGAAACAGCCCAATCGAAATCGGTATGAGGAGTCAGAGCAAGGCCATTGGGGGCGGCGTTGGCAAAATAACCGTAAGCCCAGTCGCCCATAATGTTGAAGGCGGCATCACCGTCAGAGACCATCTTGGAAGCGGTCTGCCAGTCAGACAGCGTGGAGGCATCGGGGTTGGTATAGGAGAGAGCCTTGGCATAATTGGCGATGCCCGCGGCAACATCCGTACCGGCCCAGTCGGTGGTCGGGGGGTTGGTCCACAAGCCGTTCCATTTGTCAGCACCGATCGTGCCGATCATGATATTCTCGAACAGGTGAATGGCGGTCCAAGGGGCGCCGAGGGACAGGCAGATCTTACCAGCAGCTTTGATCTGGTCGCAAACGGCGAAGAAAGCATCCAGAGTCGCAAAATCGGTCTTGGGGTTGACAGTAACGCCAGCCGCAGCCAGGACCTTGGGGTTGAACCACATCACGTTCGAGCGGTGAATGTTCACCGGCACGCTGTAAGGATGTCCATCCTTTGAGATGAGCGGGAGGAGAGTGGCGGGGAGGACACTATTCAGACCTGTCGAAGCGAAGAGGGCGTCCAAAGGCTGAACCTGACCAGCTGCCACATAGTTGGCGATCGTCTCCTGGCCAGCGTGGGCCTGCCATGAATCGGGCGGGTCATTCGCAGCCAGACGGGTAGCCAGAACAGCTTTGGCGTTCGTGCCAGCGCCACCGGCTACGGCCGCGTTGACGAATGTGATGCTGGGATACTGCTGGTTGAAGATCTTGATCATGGCAGCCAGGCCATCGGCTTCGCCGGGGCCAACCCACCACGAGAACACTTCTACCTGGGTGCTGGCAGCCGGTTTGGGCGTACCGCAAGCGGAAAGAATCGTTGCCGCGATTACCAGGAAAGCTACAAGCGTATACACTTTCTTATTAAACATTTATTCTTCTCCTTGTTATATTTTGAGGTGAGAGAAAATTGGCTGAATTAATGTTAACTTGTTGTTGGTATCACCTCCTATTCCATACGAGTCAGGTTTGGCAGAAAACCGTTGATGAACAGGGGAACTGCCCCGATAACGCCTGCATCTTTACCAAAATGGAGGAGAAGAAGGGCGATTCTCCAAGATTTTTACAAGGCAGACAGCCGTGTGGCAGATTATATTGTCTCTATCTTGGGAGCGCTCTCAACCCTACACACATTATATAGACATATCGATTACAAGTCAACTACTAAACTCTGATGGGTTTATCGGTATCAAGAATTAATTTCCTTTATCCGGAATTTTCACAAAGACAAGATGTTTCCTTTCCACCGGTTCCATAGGGACGGTACACCAGGGAATTAGTGATCCTCTTCTCTAAAAAAGGGGGGTAAAAGGCTGGGAAAGAACCGTTTATTAAACGTGGATGCGGGCGCTCTGGGAAAACTTAAACCTGAATATTGATAATCTTAAAGTTTTTCTTTATAAATATCAATATTTACCTATTGACAATTAATATATTTTGTATATAATATCAATTAGATACCTATGGTGCTCTCGCTTTCAAAAAAAAAAGGCTAATATGAATTCTATCTACAATGCTTATCAAGCCTACGAACGCCGGGTCACACGGGGTGAGTTTGTTACCACTCTGAGAACAGCCGGAAAAAGCTCCACTCCCCCTGAGCCCCTGCTCGCCCGTGTAGGTGATCTTCTTATCCACACCGGCCTGAAACTCAAGCGGCGTTATGCCACCGGTAAGGCCATGGCATGGTCACCGATGACCGGGAGCAAACAATGAAAACAGCCCTGAGTAAATGCCCGGTGTGTGAAGGTGAACTGACTGTCACCCGCCTGCATTGTGAGACCTGCGACACGGCCATCGAGGGCCGCTTCACTAACGGCGCTTTTGCGGGTCTCACCCCGGAACAGTTAGATTTTATTGAAACGTTCGTCCGTTGCGAAGGGAAGATCACCCGTATGGAAGACGAAATGGCGCTTTCCTACCCGACCATTCGCAACCGGCTCCAGGATGTGATCCGCGCCCTGGGCTACGAACCGGGTAAGGAAGAAGCCAATGACATGTCTGACGAGAAGCGCCGTAGCATTCTCGAAGAACTCGATTCCGGCAAGATCTCTGCCGAAGAGGCCATGCGCGTCCTGAACGGAGAGGAGTGAGTATGAAACAACAAACCGTAACCGCCATCCCGACACCCAACATCGTGATCAAATCCATTCCCGGCGACCTGCGTGTTGCCGGATGGGATCGCTCCGAGATCATGGTCAAGACGGACGGGGATGGGCTGGAAATCTCTGCCGAGACGGACCCAATCGTTATCTCCTGTAATGAAGACCTGATCCTTTATGTTCCACGCAGCGCTAACGTAAACGTGGAAAAAGTTTCCGGCGACGCCATCCTGCAAGCCTTGCACGGCCCAATCACACTTGGGCCAGTAGCAGGCGACCTTACCATGAATGACCTCGGCCCGGTCAGCTTGGGGACGATTGCAGGGGACGCCAGCTTGCGGAATATCGGTGCCTTGAACGCCGAGAGCATCAGCGGCGACCTCACCCTCCGCGGCGGACACGGTATCTGTGCGGTGGACAAGGTGGGTGGAGACGGATCGATCCGCGACGTGGATGGCATGCTGACCATCGATAACGTTGGATCAGACCTTTATGTACGGAATGTGCATGGCGCAGTGACCGTCAAAGCCGGGGCGGATGTAGCTTTCTACGTTTCCCCGGTCCCCGGCCAGATCTACGATGTGACCGCCGGAGACGATTTGATCGTACGCCTCGCCCCGGATGCCAACATCAAACTCCATCTGAACGCAGCTTCTCGTGATTCGATCCAGGTTGATTTTCCCGGTGTTGAATTGCCTGAAGATTGCAGCTCCTGCGAAGTGATCCTTGGCCAACAGGCAGAGGGCATGGCAGAGATGCTCCTGACCGCCAGCGGCGACCTGCTGGTGACCAGCCAGGCCGATCCATGGGAATCAGCTGCCGATTTCGACAGTGGCAACTGGCACATTCCTTCCATCCCACCCATTCCCCCGATCCCCCCCCTGCCCCCGGATTTCTCCGAGCGCATCAACCGGCGCGTGCAAGCCTCCATGGAGCGGGCCCAGGTGCATATGGAAGCGGCCAGCCACCGCACCGAGGCCAAGGTCCAGGCCGCCATGCGCCGGGCCGAAATGAAGGCACGCGCGGCCGAAGTTCGTGTCCGACGCGGGGCTCAGGTCAATGTCAATGTAGGGCGGTGGAATTGGGACCTCTCTCCGCACGGGCCGGTGGAAACAGATGAAGCCGTCTCAGATGACGAACGCCTGATCATCCTGCGCATGCTGCAGGAAAAGAAAATCAGTCTTGCAGAAGCCGAGAAACTGCTGGCGGCTCTGGAAAGTAAATGACATTTCCTTCCTATCCTCGTGCCCCTCTTCCCGAGGGAGGGGCCGGGGACAGGAAAAAACAAGACTCCCTTCCTCGCGCCCCCTCCCCGCCCACTTGGGGGGATGCTTCGTAAAGGGAAAGGCCGGGGACTGGTAAAAACAGGAGAGAGCGATGACTGACCAGGAACGTGAACAAGTACTCAAAATGATTGAAAATGGCACGATCTCGCCGGAAGACGGCCTGAAATTGATGCAAACTCTCGACCAGAGCCCGGCCGAAGACGAAGAAATCGTTGGCAAAACGGGAGTGGGTGTCGTACCCACAGAGGCTGCCGAAAAAGACGGGGTTGAGGAGCAGACCGAAAAGTCCAATTTCGGTAAAGACCCGCGCATCGCCAGCGTCAAAAACGCAGTCCGCCGTCTTTGGCAAATACCCCTGTGGATCGGCGTAGCCATCACCATCCTGAGCGCGTGGGGAATGTACACCATGGTGCAGGCCTCCAGGCTCAATTTCTGGTTCTACTGTTTGAGCGCCCCGCTTCTTTTGGGAGTACTAGTGATCGTGGCTGCCATCGGTAGCCGCAAGGCACGCTGGATCTTTGTGGATGTGCATCAGAAACCGGATGAGAAACCGGCCCATATTTTCCTGGGATTCCCCCTCCCGCTCAAACTTGCCGCATGGTTCCTGCGCACGTTCGGCCATTTCATCCCCGACCTGAAAAAGACGAATGTGGACGAGGTGATCGAGATGGTTGAAACCGGTTTCACCGGCGAGGAGCCACTGGTGGTCAATGTGGATGAAGGCGAGGACGGCGAGCGCGTGCAAGTTTACATTGGATAAGATATTTACTGGGAATCCAACAATAAAGAGATCAAAGATAGTTAGTCAATTGGTTATTATTTAGCAAGGAGGATCACATGGCTACCACTGAAGAACGTATGAAGATCTTGATGATGATTGAGCAGGGTAAAGTAAGCGCAGAAGAGGGAGCCAAGTTACTGGCAGCACTGGCCAGTGCCAACCGTCCCTTGGGCGGGCTTTCAGCCAGCGGCGCTAAATGGCTGCGCGTGCGTGTCACCGATGGCGCCAGCGGACGCTCGAAAGCCACCGTGCAGATCCCGATCAGTCTGATGGAAGCTGGGATGAAGATTGGCGCGCATTTCGCTCCCGAAATCGACGGAGTTAACATGGATCAACTTATGGAGGCTCTGCGCTCCGGTATGACCGGTAAGATCATCGATGTGACCGATGATGAAGATGGCGAACACGTGGAAATATTCGTTGAATAATAGCCGATTGATAGCAGGCCAATAGGTAGCCGGCCTGCAAATGTGGTTTACTGCATCCAGTAAAAATCGATGATCTTTCATGTACATAATGGCCCGGAGAAAACGGGACTTAGGTCCAGCTTCTTATGCAGTAGCCTGTCAACTGGCTGGAATTCAACCAAAGAAAGAAGGAGCATGCCATGTCTGAAACCCTTGAAAAAAAGTTCCCTGTTACATTACCGGCGCGGCTCAACCTGAGCAACATCCGCGGCTCGGTGGAAATTCGCCCAAGCGATGACGGCTTCATCCAGGTGACGACCACCAAGCAGCCCCATACGGGGGATGAAAAGCGCACCGAGATCGAGATTACCCAGGAAGCGGATGGGACTGTCAAGGCGGCTACACGCTTTCCAGACGGCTGGAACTGGCTGTTCGGTTCCCAACCTTGTGTTGTGGATTATAAAGTGACAGCACCGCGTCATTGTTCCATTAAGGTAAACGGGGTAAGCAACACAGTCCTTGCTGAAGGATTCGAGGGCGATACCACTGTGAATTCGGTCAGCGGAGAGATCACAATCCGCGACCTGAAAGGTTCCGTGCGGATTCACACCGTCAGCGGGGACGCCGACGGAGAACGCATCACCGGTTCGTTGGACCTGGATACAGTATCAGGAAATATGACATTGCTCGATTCCGTCCTGAGCTCGATCAAAGGCAACACCGTCAGCGGCGACATGCAGATCCGCACTCCGTTGACCGAAGGCCCCTACTATTTCAAATCGGTATCCGGCCAGGTCCGTCTGACCGTGCCGGCCAACAGCCACTGCACGGCTGAATTGCACAGCGTTAGCGGCGACCTGGTCTCAACCTTCCCGATTACCGGGGCTTCCCGTCATCGCGGAAACCAGGCGGTCAACGTTCAAGGCGGTGGGGTAAAAATTTCCCTGCACAGCGTATCAGGTGACCTGTCGCTGGAATGTGACGAAGAAATTCCAGCTGTGGCAGAACTGGTAAAAACCACCTCCAGTGAAGAGCGCCGGTCAGTGCTGGAACGCGTCGAACGCGGCGAACTTACTGTTGATGAGGCGCTGGGCCAGCTGCATAAGTAAGGGCCCTGACAAAACCTGTCCCTTTATTTAGAACCAGGTTCTGCTAATAATTTTAGAGTGGGATCCTTGAAGGTGGGACTGGTCCCCGAGCTGAGTTTGAGCCCGAAGATTCCCAAAACATACAGCCCGGGATTGGGTGCTGGCAAACCCACCAATCCCGGTTATTCTATGCAGAATTCCTGAATTCACCCCTTTGGATAAGAAGATGGAAAATTCCTCGCCCAAACCCCTCAAACGCCCCGCCGGTATGACTGGTTTCAGCATCGTCTTCGTGGGGCAGCTTATTTCCGTCGTCGCCACACAGATGACTAGCTTTGCCCTGACCCTGTGGATCTATGGGAAAACGAGCAGTGCCACGGCTTTGGGACTGGCACAGGTTTTCTATATCGTGCCGTTCCTGATCATCTCCCCCATCGCCGGAGCAATGGTGGACCGTTATAACCGTAAACTCATGATGATGATCAGCGATATCGGAGCAGGACTGGCGACCACGATCCTCCTGGTCATTTCTGCGCTGGGAATACTTCAACTCTGGTACCTATACGCAGTCATGACGATCATGGGACTGGTCGGCGCATTCCAATGGCCGGCCTATTCAGCCGCGATCACCACCATGGTTTCGAAAGAGCAGCTCGGCCGGGCGAATGGGATGATGTCACTTATCGACGCTGGTCCGGGTGTGATCGCTCCGCTCTTGGCCGGAGCACTGATTGGCTTCATCAAGCTGACCGGGATCCTGGTGATAGATGTGGTGACTTACGGTATTGCGATCCTGTCACTTGCAATCGTCTTTGTCCCACAGCCAGCGCACACCGAAGAGGGTGAAAAGGCAAAAAGTAACATCTGGAAGGAATCCATCTTTGGTTTCAAATACATTTTCGCCCGTCGTGGACTTCTTGGATTGCTATGCATTTTCCTGGTTGGAAACCTTTTCTCCGGCATCGCCGGTACACTCTTTGCCCCGGTCATACTGGCCCGCACCAGCAACAACAGTGTCATGATGGGCACTGTCCAATCCACAGCGGCCATCGCCGCAGTGGCAGGCGGATTGATTATGAGCGTCTGGGGGGGTTTCAAACGCCGCATCACCGGGGTGGTATTGGGCTGGGGGCTTTCGTCCCTATTTGGTATGATGCTGTTCGGTTTCGGGCGGAGCTTGGTCGTCTGGATCCCCACTGTCATGTTCATGACCGTCTTCGGCGCATTGATCAACGGTTCCAGCCAAGCCATCTGGCAGTCCAAGGTTGAACCCGACCTGCAGGGACGCGTCTTTGCTTCCCGCCGGATGATCGCCTGGATCACGCAACCGATCACTCCCATCATCGCCGGGACACTGGCCGATTATGTTTTGGAACCGGCTATGAAAACGCAGACCAGCCTCTCCAATATCTTCGGTCCATACTTCGGCACCGGGCCCGGAGCTGGGATGGGCTTGTTGATTACCCTGTGCGGTATCGGTTGCGTGCTTACCGCCATCGTCGGATACTCCTTGCCGGTCATCCGCAATGTGGAGGACTCCGTGCCCGACCACGACCGGCTGAATAAAGCCGAAGCTGTTCCAGCTGATTGATCCGGCTCGTACGCATATAAAGGCAGAGAGAATATGAGTCCTAAAACAGTTGAAAAGCCCGAATATGGGAACTGGGTTTCAAAGAAATTTATCTATATGCCCGGAACGATCGGCATCGTATGTCTGGGGTTGACATTCCTGTCGGCCTGGTGGGCCATCCCAGCCGTCATTTTTCTGGTCATTGCGGCATATTTTTTATACGCCCGCACCCTGTTTTCCCCTCAAGGCGGAGACATCCAGAACCGAATCCGCGCCTTGGTCCTGGAGCACCTGGACTGGGATGGGAACGGGCAGGTACTGGACATCGGTTGCGGGAACGCTGCCCTGACCATCGCCCTCGCCCACAAATATCCCCGGGCCGCGGTAACCGGCATTGACTACTGGGGCGGCAACTGGGAATACTCGCAGGCTGTCTGTGAAAAGAATGCACAGCTTGAAAAGGTTGGGGAACGCGCCACCTTCCGAAAGGTCAGCGCCTCGAAATTGCCTTTTGACAACGAAAGCTTTGACGCAGTGGCGAGCAATCTCACTTTCCATGAGGTCAGCGATTCTGCCGACAAACGGGATCTTGTCCGGGAGGCTCTGCGGGTGGTCAAAAAGGGAGGCAAATTCGCATTCCAGGATTTATTCCTGATGAAGCCGGTATATGGGGAAGCGCAGGAATTGCTGGAAACGATTCGAAGTTGGGGGATCGAAAAGGTCGAATTTATTGAAACACGCCAGGCGGACTTCATCCCAGACGCGCTGAAACTGCCGTTCATGGTTGGAACCCTGGGTCTGATCGTTGGAAAGAAATAACAGGAAGAGAGCCAGCATTTCTACTTCCATTCTTCCAAAACAGGAGAAAGATATGCGAGACCGAATTCAGGAAGCTTTAAAACGCAGTAAAGCCGACTATACCGAAATCCGCATTGAAGAGAAAGAGACCACCCGGGTAGTCTTTCGCGGCAAAGACCTGGAAGTGGCGAATGCGAATATCGATAAGGGTGGCATTGTCCGCAGCCTGATCAAGAACAAAGGCTGGGGAGTGGTCAGCTTCAACAACCTGGACGACCTGTTCACCAAAGTGGACCAGGCTTACCAATGCGCCCAGGTGGGCTCCGCGCCCGAGCCGATCGAACTGGCTTCGGTGGAACCTGTCGAAAAGATCACCACGGTCGAGATGAAACGCGATTTTCGCGACATCCCGCTGGCCGAGAAAAAAGCCCTGGCTGAGCGCTACAACCAGGTGGTGCTGAGTCACAGCCGCAAGATCGTCGACACCCAGGCTGTCTACTCGGACATTTTCACCCACCTCATCCTGGCCAATTCTGAAGGGACGTACATTGAACAGGAAAAACCATCCGTGGTTGTCGGGACCACGGCCATCGCCCGGGATGGGGAGAACGTCCAACAGGCACACGATTCGCTGGCCACCACCCAAGGCTATGAGTATGTGCTCGACAAGGATGAATTAGCCCGAAAAACCGCTCAGAAAGCCGTCGAACTGCTGGATGCGCAATCAATTAAGGCCGGGCAGTATACCGTTGTCGCTGACCAGATGCTGGCAGGCGTCTTCATCCACGAAGCCTTCGGTCATCTCTCCGAAGCAGATTTCGTCTATGAGAACCCCAAAGCACGTGAAATGATGACCATGGGCCGGCGATTTGGGAAGGGACTGCTCAACGTCTACGACGACGGTTCCATCCCGAACCTGCGCGGCACCACTCTTTACGATGACGAAGGCACGCCTGCCCGGCGCAACTGGCTCATCCAGGACGGTGAACTGGTTGGACGCTTGCACTCACGCCAGACCGCCGCCAAAATGGGAGAGAAAGCCTCCGGCAATGCGCGCGCTATCAATTACCGCTTTGCTCCCATCGTACGCATGACCAACACCGCCATCGACAATGGCGCCACCTCATTCGAGGTCATGATCAAGGATATTGAACTTGGTGTTTATGCCTGTGAAGCTTACGGCGGCCAAACCCAGCTTGAGAACTTCTCCTTCAGTTCTGGCTACGCCTACATGATCCGCGACGGCAAAATCGCCGAGATGGTCAAGGATGTGATCCTGGCTGGAAACCTCTTCGCCACCCTCGAAAACATCGACGCCATCGGGAACGATTTCAAATGGCTGAATACCGGGGGCGGCTGCGGCAAAGGCAACCAATTCCCCCTGCCGGTCGGCATGGGCGCACCCCACATCCGCATCCAGAATGTCGTCATTGGCGGCGAGTAATCGGAGGACAGCATGGATATATTAACCCAACTCAAAAAACAAGCCGAACAGGTTGAAATCCTGAACCTACAAAACGAAAAAACCACCATCGAATACGAAGCCAACCAGCTCAAGAACTGCGCAGTTGCCGAAACCAAAGGGACTGCTGTGCGTGTCATCCGCAATGGACGACTCGGTTTTGCCGCCTCGAGCGACGACACTGCCATGGAAAAATTGGCCGCCAATGCCCTCGAATCTGCTGCCTACGGGGATAAAGCTCCGTTCTCCTTCCCGGAGCCGGAACCTGCTCCCATTGTGCGCACGTTTGACAAGGCTGTAGCCGAGCTGCCCATCGCAAGGTTGGTGGAGATCGGCCAGGAGATGCTTGACCTGATCCTGCCAGCGGACCCGAGCGCCCGCTGCAATATCATCCTGGAACGGAGCCTCATTTCTGCCAACATCCGCAACCAGAAAGGTCTGGATGTGGCTTTCAAGACATCCCCACTCTCGCTTGGTCTCGAGATCGACCGCGTCGAGGGCGATGACGTACTGATCCTGTACGACCAGTTAGGTACGACCGTTTGGGAAAAAGACTACCTGGCTTTTGCCCGCCGCCTGGTGGAAAAGCTGAAGATGGCTCGCATCATCACCAGCATCAAACCCGGGAAGATGCCAGTCTTGTTCGCGCCTTCCGGGGCGCTGGCACTCGGCCTGCCGCTCAGTGAGGGGCTGAATGGCAAGGCAGTCTACAAGGGTACCTCCCCGATGGCTGGAAAAATCGGTGAGAAACTTTTCGACGAAAAGATCACAATTATTGACGACGGCACGATCGACGGCAAGTTCGCCAGCGCTTCATACGATGACGAGGGCGTGCCACACCACCGCAACGTGCTGGTCGAAAAAGGCGTGCTCAAGAGCTTTTTCTATGATCTAAAAACAGCGGCCCAGTCCGGGGTCAAATCTACCGGTAATGCTGCGCGGGGTCTGTTTAATCCGCCTGAGCCGTCGTTAACCAATTTTGTCATACAACCCGGTCAAACACCCCTGAAAGAAATCCTGGCCGGGATGGATGAGGGCATTATCGTCGAAGACCTGCTTGGGATTGGCCAGGGCAACACGATCTCCGGCGCGTTCTCTAACCCCCTGGCGCTGGCCTTCAAGGTGGAGAAAGGCGAGATCGTCGGGCGCGTCAAGGACCTATCCATTGCAGGCAACATCTATGACCTGCTTATGAACGTCACCGCGGTCAGCAAGGAAGCGCAGTGGGTGTACAACACCGTTCACGCTCCGTATATTTTGATATCCGAAATGAACGTGGCGGGAAAAAGTTAGGCTGTTTCGCCAG
>CAISEG010000074.1 GCA_903884265.1 uncultured Anaerolineales bacterium
AGCTATGGAGGTGATCATGCAACAAACGGTTTGCAACCAACACAGTCCTTGACGAAAGAATGAAAATATGAAAACTTAAACAACGTACAACTTGTTAACCTTAATAAGAAAAGCAGATTATAGTACGTATAGCTTCCTGTAGTCCACAAATCGCTTACTTCAAGTAATATACAAGATTTCAATCCGTAATAAACACAGTTCAAACACGAAGACAAACATCGACACTAGATTGCATTACTTGGAAGTGTTTGAGGGGGCACATTTTAGAAACACACATGAAATTATGATAATTTTTTCAGTCAATTCTCATTTTGCTCTTTCTGCAGATTTTGCGTTAGGAAAAAAGAAGTAATCTGTATTGGGCAGCCTCAGTTCCTCCCGTGCCGGTGAAGAGTAGATATAGGCCGGGGCGCTCTTAAAACCTTCAAGGCCGCGAAGTTTCATTAGCTTCTGGCGTTGTTCATTAGTCAGTGTCCGGTTCACTTTAGCAAACGCAGTTGCATAGTAGCAAGACATTTCCCCGTCCATCTCGCCATAGCGGCGACCAAGAGCAAGCACCCTTACTTTGTCCGCTTGTTCACCCTTGAGGAACTTGCGCAATTCCACGGCGATGGCGCTTCGCAGTTTGATGGTTTCCTGCAATGCCCTGCGTTGCATTTCAGGTATTACGGTAATGTGATTTCGCTGATTTGCTGTAAGGACATCCAGAAAATCTTTGCCTCTGTCACCGGTAACAGAGGTGCTGATGTCATAATCACGCTTGCCCATTGCCGGCATGTCCTTCATGTAGAAGCCGCCAAAGTACGTGCCGTGACGTTCCGGACAAAAGTAGGTATCCGCCTCGACAGACCCTGCATACCAGCTGAAAAACTCACTAGCGTGCGTCATATAGGCGACATTGACGAGTTTCTCCGTGCCTCTGGGCAGTTTATACTTTTCCACATCAATATCAGGCCAGGTATTGAAATCACCGAATTTCATCTTGCCCAACCATGCTTTCTGTGCCTGAGTAAAAGACGCGGCTATTTGCCCGAAGAGCTCAGCGCGTCGGTAGCTCAAATCAGCATCAAAGGCAAATATGTCACCCACATACCGCATTACAGCATCCTTGTTCAATCCTCTGCTGCCTTGCGGAATGTCGCCACTCAGCTCACGGTAGAACGCCTTGATTAGCGGTAGGCGCATTTCTGCAAGCACTCTTAATTGGCGGGCTTCCTCGCGTGCGGCTTTCTCCAATAAGTCGCGCTGCCCGTCATTGAGGACATACAGAACATTCCCAGCGACACGACTCAGGAACATGGGATTATGTCCCTTCCCTGCCACGTCAATGTCGCGCATATATTGAAAACCGAAAAAATCGCAGACCTTGCCCGGCGGGATAAAGGTGGCGGCACCATAATCGCCAGTGATGAACGCAAGTCCACTGAAGGCGATTGTGTGAAGTTGAGCCTGGTTGGAAATCGCCTGCTCAATGGAGTATTGCTGATGGTTATCGCGGGGACGCTCTCCCCGCAGAGAGTTTGATTGAGGCGGACGGTCAGACGGCTGTGATTCGCGCGACTGATCATCCTGCTGGGGACCTCGCGGCTTATTCGGGCGCGCCACCAGGCCCTTGGGTGAATCTACACAAGTTGCGGCAACATTACCTTCCCTCGTTGCATGTTGAACTGTATCGCCGGCTTTCCTGCCCTGACAATCCGTATAAGCTTGAGGCGGCGGCTCATGCACGCCATCACGTTCCGGATGGGATTGTGGTGATTGCGCCATTGTTATTGAGGCATACAAAATTACGACCATTGTAAGTATCATCATTTTCGTTCTCATCTCTGCATGTCCTTTCCCGCCGAAGGTGATGCCTAAGGCTGTTGTTTGATTTACCGGTTGCCACGCGGCTGATTGGGTCGCGCTACCAGGCCTTTGGGTGAATCAGCACAAGTTGCGGCAACCTTGCCTTCCCTCGTTGTATGCTGAACTGTATCACCGGCCTTCTTGCCCTGGCAATCCGTATAAGCTTGAGGCGGCGGTTCATGCGCTCCCTGACGTGCCGGCTGTGATTGTGGCGATTGCGCCATTGCGACTGAACCATATATAAAAACAACCAGTGCTAATACCATCATTTCCTTTTTCATTGCTAACCTCCTTTTTTTAATTGGATTATGGCGGTTTATTCTTATTATCAACCGCCGGTTTTAATTTCATTCACACGTCAAAGTTCAAAAAACAAGGCATCATTATTCGCAAAGTGCAATCCGAAACGGTTCACGTTGGTCACTTGCGATTGAAGCCACGTAATAGTGGCCATCCAGTTCAAAACGTCCTCGTATAGCTAACATTCAGCACGCGGCTGGAGATGATCAACGGAGCAATAGCGCTGGCGAGAATTGGTCCGGTGACCTGGCTCTCTGGCACCGAGAAGGTTGGGGTGCCGGACAAAGCGTACAGGGTAAACGTGTAGACCTTTGCCCCGGGCCCACTCGAGCACGGCGGATAGTACCTGAGATCGGAGCCGTCTGTACTCACTCCTGCCGTTCCGACGGTTGTACCCGTGGCAAGCGAGATCGTACCCGCGGGAATGTGGAAGAGGACCCAGTTGTACTTGGTCCCGTCGAGGGCGATAGTGGTCATTGTCAGTGCAAATTCGGCAGTACCACTGGGCGCATCCGTCCAGGCAAGCGGCGGGTTGAGACTCAGCATTCCGGCGGTCCCGTCGCAGGTGTAAACTGAAGGCAGCGTCCCGCCCTCATTGAACGCAGGACTCGAGAAGGTGAAGTCCGCGGAGCAGACGCCGTTGTCGCGGGAGAACGAGCAGCAGGCCCAGTCGGAGCTGGCGCTGACACCCGCCGCAGAGCATTTCCCGAATAGGAAGTCGGTGTCCATTATCGCAGGCTCCGACTGAAGCTTCGCCGAGTACAGGTAACCGTAGCCGCACGCGTTATCGTAGTCTGGGGTGCCGCCGGTCTCGGCGGTGGCTGTCTTGCGCAGCGCAGTGAGGGTGGACTTCTGGCTGTCGGAGAGCGTTGTCCAGATCGCGGAGAAGTTCGTGGCGTAGTAGTAGGAGATTTCGCCATCCAGTTCGCCGTACTGTCTGGAGAGGTTGACCACGGCCGTCGCGCTAACAGTGCCACCGGTCAGAAAGTTGCGCAGCAGGGCGGAGATCTCTTCCCGTTTGGCGACCAGGGCTAAAAGGTCGGCCCTCTGCGTATCCACGAGGCTGGTGACCAACACTTTCTGCGGTGTGGTCAGTGCAGCCAAGAACGCGTTGCCCATATCCGCCGTCATGTTCGAATCGATCGTGTAGCTCGGGTTGTTCATTGCCTTGATGTCCTTCATAAAAAATGACCCGAAGTATGTTCCCTGGCGCTCCGGACAGAAGTAGACATCGGCTGCGATGTTGCCCAAATACCAGGCCAGCATCTCGCCGGCATAGGTACGCATCATCTGTCCAGGGTACTTGGCAAGGACTGCAGCGACTTGAGCATTTGTCGGCTGCGTCCACTCGAGCGAGCCCTTGCCTTTCATCGCGGCAAGCATCGCTAGTTGGGTCGAACTCATCAAGCCAAGGACGCCGGCGTAGGCCTGGGCGCGCAGATAGCTCATCTCCCCGTCGATGCTAAACAGGTACGCCGAATATGCCTTCACGGCCACGAGACTCAGCGTCGGGTATCCGGTCGGGTAGGTGCTATCGTTTAGCCTCCGAAAGGCCTTGGCCAGTGGGAAGCGGGCGTATCCGTAGGCATCGTTGAGTACAGCTTCATTGTCGCCGAGTTCCGACAGGATCGTCAACTGGGCGTCGGTGAGCATGACGAGGATGGGGTTGGCGGTTAGTGTCGTAAAGTCGGTGTTGTGCCCCATACCCGAGGGGTCGTTGTCGCGCAGAAACTGGAATCCGAAGAAGTCGGCGACCTTGCCCGGAGGATAGAACGTCTGGGCACAGAAGCTACCCGTCACAAAAGCCAGACCGTCAAAGGCGATGGTCATGGATTGAGCCTGATCGGAGATAGTGTCTTCAATATCCATCCCAGTAGTGCTGCCGCCCAGCACTGTCACTGCGGTATCTTTACCGCCCCCACCGCAACTTATAATAAGCGATAACATAAACACTAAAATGATCCCCAATAAAGTTTTTGTTCGCATGATTGACTCCTTAAATTGTTTTACTTTTATAATAATTGCCCGATATGGTAGATGCGCTTAAAAATCACCAAAGTCGTCATTTGCATGAGCAGCGTGAACGTTTCGTCAATGCTACATCTCAACACGCCCTTCCTTCGTCAATCATTGGATTGCCCTTATCTGCCACCCTTACTTGAATTAGGTCGAAGCACCAACTGGCTTCCTTACTGCGCGCAGGTTCCTGTAACCGTTTCTCCATGTGGGCTGATAAACGATGCTGCATCCCCCCACCTTTTTAGATTTGCAGGCTGTATAGGCTTCCGCAACCGACCCAGTGTGAGATCCTTTCTGCGAAGATCCTCCCTGGATCTGTGATCATTCACCGCCGCTAGTTTCAGTCTGCTTTGCATAAGCACTGCCTCCCA
The DNA here is from genome assembly GCA_903884265.1 of uncultured Anaerolineales bacterium. Classification (GTDB taxonomy): domain Bacteria; phylum Chloroflexota; class Anaerolineae; order Anaerolineales; family Villigracilaceae; genus UBA877. The sequence goes on from CAISEG010000074.1 coordinate 4,539, forward strand.
TGAAAAACAACTCCCATCAACATTCTAATTCTTTTCATACTCTTTCTCTTTTTTATTTTTTTGGACGGATAAATGGAAACTCCGTTCGTTGGTTAGGAGAATATCAGATGAACATGAAAAACATATGTGTGGGATTATTAATAAATTGTAATGTTGCTACCGGTTATTAATACCAAGTTGCCTCCAAAATAAATGTGAATTTATAAAGTTTACTTAGTATTATGCCAGGTAAATCAGCATTTAATGAGACTCGCTGATAGTGAGCCAAGCTGAAAACGACCGAAGTGGAGTTTGAAGCGCTAGTCGGAGTCCCAAGTTTCAGAAGCTTAGCGCACTGAAATTTGTGGAACGAACTATCCAATAGCCACAGGCTATTGGGAATTAACCTACATGCGAAGCTAAGTAGGACTAATATTTAATAGCTACTTGGTATAAGAACCACAGGGCAGTG
>CAISEG010000075.1 GCA_903884265.1 uncultured Anaerolineales bacterium
ATCCCGATTTCTTCGAAATCAGGTCATGTCCCCACATTATTCGATCCGGCGCCCAATGCGGTCAATGAGCAATTTCAATTCCGTTTCCCAGGATGTGACTCAGTAGTGTTTCCGACGACGCTGGTTCATTCGAATACTTTCGACCGCAGCAGTTTTCTATTTTAGCATTGACGGCTTTGTAAAAAGTCGTTTTCATCCTTCGACAGGCTCAGGATGACCGGAATTCCGCCCTTTGCAGGTTCAGGCTTGCAGCCTGAACCATTTGTTAATGTTTCGATTCAATCTGTGAGATTGCACCAGCCACGGATAATCAACCGCACCGAGTTCGAAACCCTTCATCTCATCCTCGATTTCTGCCTTGGCGGTCAGAGAAATTTCAGCCTCCTTGTCGTTAATACCTCGAAAATAAGGCATCTACCTGATGACTTCTCATCTCCGAAACTCTTTAGATGGAAGTTGTCAATAAAAAAGTCTCATTAAAGTTTCAAGATTGTCATCCGCCCCCATTCTGGTCGGAGGGGTCACCAATATCCACCGGATCTTCCATCGTCTGGAGCACGTACATCGGAAAGCTGCCGAAGTTCTTCGCGAGGGGCATCTCTCCGACGTATTCACAGGGGCAGTCCGTCAGGTCCATGGCCGCAGCGAGGGCGGCGAAGGCTTGGCTGACGTATATCTTGCCTGGCGGCGTGATGGGCTCGATTCGGGCGGCGTTGTTGACATGGGTGCCAAAGCAGGTCCGGCGCCTCGTGACAGGGTCCCGTCCGACATAAACCGGACCCGTATGGAGGGCCACACGGAGATTCAGATCCGGGGGCAGGCCAAGACTGGCCCAGTCGGTGTGGCCGACTCGTTCCACCAGCGCCCTGCTAAAGCAGATCGCATCATGGGCTTTCCGGAAGACCATGAAGAGGCCGTCGCCCCAAGTGTTCTTCATGGCGGGACGGACCTTAAGCTCCGTTTCCAATGCTCCAATCGCCCCTAGGAAATGGGCAACGAAGGAGGGCACCTGGCGCTCCTCGAGCTGACTAAAACGCACGACGTCTGCGAAGAGCATGACCATGATCCGGGACTTGAGCCCATCGCGGCGCGCCGGCAAACTCCGGGCAAGGCGGCGATGCTTTGAATTATAGATGATCACGGACTCCAGTTCACGGAGATTGATGATTTCCGGCGAGTGGCCAAGCTTCTTCCAATGGGCCAGGGTCCTGGAAACGCTGCCCGCTGCCTCACTGGGCTGGCCATCCCAAACGACGAGGGTCTTCAGTTCGCAGCGCAGTTGGTGGGCCCGGATCAAACCCAGCCCGAGGAGGATCTGATTGGCATAGGAGAAGACCACGCTGCCCTCATCCAGACGCTGGGGGCTAGCCAGGATAACCTTCCGGGCCTTTTCAAGCACGTGGTCAAAGCGGCTGGTCCAATCCATGTCCTCACGGATGGCCACACTATCAGCCAGGAACTCATCCCGGCCATAGGGCAGGACCACGTGGCTTTCACCACCTATGGCCTCCACCGCCTCGTGGAAAAGGATGGGAGCGCCACAGGCGGCGGTGGCGAAGCCCGCCTCGACATGAAGGCTGGCAATACGTTCCCGGATTATTCGGGCAACGGTTGCGGCCAGGGAGGGCGGGAAACGCGGCGTCTTGCGGTCCTGGAAATCAATCATGTGACCTGCAAACACGAGCACCTTGGGGGCGGGAAGGATGGATTCCAGGATGGTGACGTCCTGATGGAGCAGTTCGAGGATGCTCTTGTTCAGATAGCGGACTTCTGCAACGTCGCCGACCCTCCCTCGCCCTGTCTCCGCCACTTCCTGGCAGTAGCCGAACCCCTCGCTGAAGCGGCGCTGAATCATGGCCGAGATGCCAAGGATCGCCAAATGCCAGAAGGGATCTGTGCCATCTGCCCGTGCCCGTTGCAGCAAATCCTGGGCGCCAAGTTGTACCTGGGCCGCCAGATCAGAGGCGGTATCGGCAAAACCCAACTCCAGGGCCAACCATGCTGCGTGGATGCCGCTCCAGATGCCCCGGCTGCTGCGATAGGCCTCGTCGTAAAGTTGAAATGCGCGCAGAAAACACTTCCGGAGCATCCCCTGATCCTTCGTTCTTTCGCCATAGTCTCGGTAGGCCCGAGCCAGAGGCGCAAGGGTCCCCTGGTCCCGATGGCCTTCCCGCAAAAGCTGGGTCAGCACCGTCAGGGCTTCTCCCGGGGCGCCGGTTCGGATCAGGGATAGGGCCTGGAGCTGGCGCAGGGATACATCTTCCGGAAAGTCCAGTCGGGCCCGCCTGACCAGGTCGTACGCGAAGATGGGCTCGCCCTGTTTCAGAAAGGTTTCGATATCCTGGAGCACCTGCTGGAGGTCTCTTTCCGGAGTGTGGGGCAGCTCAAAGATGATACCGGCGTCCAGCAGTGCATCCAGATTCTCCCGGGCTGCGTCCAGTGTATGAGTCTTCTGCATATTGCTAAGGTCTTCAAAAGCCAGACCTTGGCGACGGATTTGCCACAGCTCATCGGGGTACTGGCGAACCAGATCCCG
>CAISEG010000076.1 GCA_903884265.1 uncultured Anaerolineales bacterium
ACCCGAAGCCAGGCCTGTGACAACTACCAGTCCCTGGCTGGCACCCAGTAAACCGATCGCACAGACAAGTCCCCAGCCAATGATTTTCTGGCGCGAGCGCAATCGCAGCCCCGCCCATAACAGCAGCCCCCCACCCATGAGAGCCACCGGGAATAATTCAGCAGGCATCAGATAGTCGAACCGAAGTACGCGCAAGCTAATAAGAGAAACCACTGAGAACAAAAGCGGTGCCAGGATCGGGATCCACGCCAGCGCAGCTCCCGCAATTGCCAGGATTTTGGAGAATCCATCCTTCTTTTCCATTAGTTTGTCTTCCTTCTTCCGGACAAAAACCGCATAGGTTGTTGTCTTATGGTGTGCTTGGACGGATAGATGCAATAATTGTACGACAAAATAAAGCTAGTTGAAAATAATTCGATGCAAACCGTCCCTGTTGTCCCTTTAACGCTCCTCAATGAGAAGTATAAAAAATGAACGGTGATTAACAAAAAGAACGGGGTCTGCATTTGAGCAAACCCCGCCGTTTATAGGTTACCCACGGATATTACAGCTTGGTCAACCAGCTCAGGCGCACCCAGCCAGCCGGTTTGTCCAACCGTGCCCAGTCACCCTGGATTTCCACTACAACCACCCGCTGGTCTTTTGTGAGGCTGTCGATCAGTCTGGCTGTCGTTTCATTCGGGAGACTCCGCACCCAGAGGTGCGACCCCAAGAAGATGTACGGCGTCCCGGCAGGAGGCAGGTTGTTATCAACCGGAGGTTCAATTGGTCCAACGGATCCCACCTCTCCAAGTTGTTCCATAAAAGAACGCTGGAACACGCTTACATCCATCGCCTTGCGTGTCAATCCCAAGATATCCTGATACCCGCCCGGCAGCAAGCACCTGTCACCTGTGAACTGATGGCCGACGATGTTTTCTTTCACGATCCCGGTATCCTTAAAGATCGGGTCGTATTCTGGCAGCCAATTTGATTTTAGCTCCTGCCAGGTCATCTTCGTTGCAACACTGGGCTGTCTTCCATAGGAGGCAAACCAGATCTTGTAACTACCCAACCAGCTCTTCATGCTGGGGGCATAAGTTGTGATATATCCTCTCCCAGTATACAAGCCAGTTACCGGCCAAACCTTGGTCAGGGCTTCAGCGAATGACTTGCAGTGACTATCCAAAGCCCAGGGTTTAAACACCGGAACTCCACTCCAAGGCAGCTTTCCCATTCGAGCTGCCATCCATTTATTCCAGTCAGCCCACCATTGCTCCATATCTCCCCACAGCGAGAGCACCGGGAGGCCGCTTTTTTTTAAGGCTTGAGCAGCGAAATCTGCCTGCACATTCCCGCTAACCAGGGGATCATCCCACCAATAGGCGTGCAAGCGGAGATATTTGGAAAAATTCGCTACATTCGTCCCATTCTTTTGAAAACTTGAGTCAATCGTCAGGCCTGACCCGGCCTTAAGGATCACATCCGTCACACCACCATCTATGAGCTCCTGTGGCTTGAGGAACACTTCCCAATGGCTGTGGTCTGTGACCAACACCCGATCAGTGATAATAGTGGCAGGCATATTTCCTCCATTTGCAGATATCCTAGAATTCGGGATACCCCTTGGCTCCTTTCGGGAGAAGGGTCATTTTATTAAAAATATTATAGCATATCTATACAACTCTCGTTTTTCCTGATCTATTAATCCGCGGCATTCACGAGGCCATTTTCCCTATTGATGTTCCAACAAGAATCGCAAGAATCAGGTGGCAGACAAGGAGGAAATCGGTACAATAAGGATATGACCAACCTATCCCAACTTTCCAAAGACTATCAGCGCATCGAACAAGCTATACGCTTCCTGGAAACCAATGCCCGCCGCCAGCCGGACTTGGCTGAGGTGGCTGACCACGTGGGCCTGAGCGAATATTATTTTCAGCGGTTGTTCACCCGCTGGGCGGGTCTCAGCCCCAAACGCTTCCTGCAATTCCTGACCAAGGAGAACGCCAAGGCCTTACTCGCGCGCACCTCGGTCTTGACTGCCGCTTACGAAGCCGGTCTCTCCGGCCCAGGCCGCCTGCACGACCTGCTGGTCAAGTGCGAAGCCGTTACCCCTGGCGAATACCGGACGAAAGGTGCAGGTGTGGATATCGTCTACGGCTTCCACCCCACCCCATTCGGCGAATGCCTGCTTGCACTGACCGGGCGCGGTATCTGCTTTTTAGCCTTTGTGGACGGCGAACGTCAGGTCGCCCTTGAGCAACTCAAACTTGACTGGGCCAACGCCGCCTTGCAAGAAGACCCATCCCGCACCCACCCGGTGGTGGAACAGATTTTCACACCTCGTCTCGAACCCTCTCCTGCATATCAAGAGCCGCGGGAGATTTCCCTGCACCTGCGCGGCACAAATTTCCAGATCAAGGTCTGGGAGGCGCTCCTGCGCCTACCACGCGGCGCGGTCACGAGCTACGAGGCGCTTGCCGGACAAGTCGGTTCGGTAAATTTCGCGCGTGCGGTTGGGAACGCCGTCGCTCACAACCCGGTTGCCTACATCATCCCTTGTCATCGTGTTTTGAAGAAGATCGGGAAATTTGGTAATTATCGCTACGGGTCTGTGCGCAAGCAAGCCATCCTGGGCTGGGAAATGGCCCAGGGAGAAGGATAATCTTTAAACGACTTTTGGAAGAACATTTTCCTCAATATTTTAACGTGATATTAACACTAACTTGGTAAAGTAAGATATATTAAGTCTTGTTTTACCGGTTTTTTTACAGGAGCCAACCATGGAACGCAAACTCAAACACGTTGAGATACCGTCCTCAGAGATCACGCCCTACAGCCTCTATCTTTCGCGCCGGGATTTTTTGAAAACGGCTGGGATTGTCAGCGCAACCGCATTCCTGACCGCTTGCGGATTAAATCTCCCCTCCACAATGGCAAGCGGAACTGCCTTTCCGACCGGGACGCCAACGCAAAGCCCGCCAGTCCCCGATAGTGGCCAGGGTCAAACAACCGACGAGCTGGGCAACCCGCTCAACACGCTCGATCAGATCACGAATTACAACAATTACTATGAGTTTTCCACCGGCAAAGAGGGCGTGAACCCCTTATCGAAGGATTTTAAGACCACCCCTTGGGCAATGGAGGTCGGCGGACTGGTCCAAAACCCGAAAACGTACGCTCTCGAGGATCTGTTCAAGTTCGAACAGAAGGAACGCATCTACCGCCTGCGCTGTGTGGAAGCCTGGAGCATGGTCATCCCCTGGACCGGATTCCAACTTTCCGACCTGTTGGATGAAGTTCAACCAATGACCAGCGCCAAATATGTGCACTTTATAACCCTGATGGATCGGGCCCAGATGCCTGGCGAAGGCAATCCGCTCTATCCCTGGCCTTACAGCGAGGGCCTGCGCCTGGATGAGGCCATGCAGCGCCTGACGATCATCGCCACCGGTCTGTACGGTCAGCCCCTGCCCAATCCGGACGGCGCGCCCCTGCGTCTGGTGGTGCCGTGGAAGTACGGTTTCAAAAGCATCAAGGCGATTGTCAAGATTGAACTTACCGAGACGCAGCCGGAGACAATGTGGAATGATATTTCACCGAACGAATACGGCTTCTACTCCAACGTCAATCCCAACGTGGATCACCCGCGCTGGAGCCAGGCTACGGAGCGGCGCATCGGCGAATTGAGCCGCCGCCCTACATTAATGTTTAATGGCTATTATGACGAGGTAGCCAGCCTCTACACAGGGATGGATCTGCGTGCCAACTACTAGCAAGCCAAAGCCAAGGCTCACCTGGCTCCAGGTAGGCACCCATATTCTTGGATGGCTGCCGCTGGCGTGGATCCTTTTTGACTATTTTACCGGCAGGTTGTCCGTCAACCCCATCCAGGATATCGAGCAGCGGCTGGGGCGGATCGGCGTCTACTTCCTGATCGGCACACTGGCCTGTACACCGCTGAGCACCCTGTTCGGCTGGCGGGAATTTCTCAAACGCCGCCGCGCTTTGGGGCTTTACTCTTTCCTGTATGTCTCACTGCACATTATGGTTTTCGTTGACCTGGACTATGGGTTCAATCTTTCACAGATCTACGCCCTGGTCACGGGGAAACTCTATCTCGTGGTCGGGACTATTGCATTGCTCATCCTCATCCCGCTGGCTGTCACATCCTTCGATTATTTCATCCACCAGATGGGCAGGAATTGGAAACGGTTACACTGGTTGATCTACCCCGCCGCCATCCTCTCCCTGCTCCATTATGCCCTGGCCCAAAAAGGCGATCTATTTACCTTGCGCGGAAATATACTCAAACCGTTCTTGTTGGGCATCCTGTTAATCCTGTTATTTATTTTGCGCATTCCTTCGCTACGGAGATGGTTGAGCGGGTTCCGCAGTAAATTGACTGTCCGAACGCATCATCTGCCACAGACTCATAAAATAACCCCCGGTTGAAAATAGCGTAACAGAAAATCCCTTTGACGCTACGTGGTTTCTGCTATATCATATGAGTTGATCACGCGGTGTTTTCATTTTCCGCGGGTCAAATGGAGACCACATTGCAGAAGCTTCCCGACCCCATCCATGAACGCCCCGTAGAACTGCTCCAAAACCTGATCCGATTCAATACAACCAACCCACCCGGCAACGAACGAGCCTGCATCGAGTATATCAATGACTTGCTCAAAAATGCCGGGATCGAAACCAACCTGGTTGCCAAAACACCGGAGCGACCTAATGTCATTGCCCGCCTGATAGGTCAAGGCAAAGCCCCACCATTGCTTCTCTATGGTCACGTGGATGTAGTCACCACCGAAGGGCAGAAGTGGACCTACCCCCCCTTTGAGGCTCGTATTGAAGACGGTTATATCTGGGGTCGTGGCGCGCTGGATATGAAAAGCGGCGTTGCCATGATGCTGGCTGCCTTCCTGAAGGCAAAATCTGAAAAAACTGTTTTGCCCGGAGATGTGATCTTCTGCGCCGTTGCCAACGAAGAGGCCGGGGGTGACTTTGGCAGCCGTTTCCTGGTCAACGATCACGCCAACCTTTTCAAAGGTGTGAAATACGCTTTTGGCGAATTCGGCGGCTTCAATATAAACATGGGCGGGAAGCGCGTGTACCCCATCATGGTAGCCGAAAAACAATGCTGCTGGATGAAAATCACCTTTCATGGGCGCGGTGGACACGGATCGATGCCTGTGCAGAGGCAAGCCATGGCGAAACTCGCCCGGACCCTCCACCTGCTCGACCAGAAACAACTACCCCACCACCTGACACCCGCTGTCCACCTGATGCTGACGAGCATCGCCGACGCCTTGGGCGGTATCTCCGGACTCGCCATCCGAGCCTTGTCCAACCCTTTGCTAGCTGGAGCGATCACTGACGCCCTCGGTGAGCATGGCAATATTTTTGCGCCATTGCTTCACAACACCATCAGCCCAACCGTCCTGAAAGCCAGTGACAAGATCAACGTCATCCCTTCCGAGGTATCTCTTGGCCTGGACGGGCGGCTTCTACCCGGCTTTACTCCCGATGATATGGAAAAAGAAATCCGCGCCCTACTCGGCTCAGACTTCAACCTCGAAGTGTTGGATCACGACCCTGGCCCCTCCGCCCCAGACATGGGCCTGTTCGACACGCTCAGCTCAGTAATCAAATCGGCTGACCATCAAGGGATTGCAGTGCCGTATGTAGCAAGCGGCGTTACAGATGCACGCTTCTTCACCAAACTTGGTATACAGACATACGGCTTTACCCCACTCCAATTACCGGATGACTTTAATTTCATAAGCACCATCCATGCCGCCGACGAACGCGTACCTGTGAAAGCACTGGACTTTGGTGTGAAAGCAATTTATAAGGCTATGCAGATATTCCATTAATATTTTCCCCTGGTGTTAACTCATAATCAATTATAGTATAGGAGAATCCCATGCCCACCGTATCAGCCCAGCAAGCCCTTGAAATCCTCCGCAAAGGCAGCGAGACGTTCCAGTGGTACGTGATCCCAATGCTGTCGTTCGTTTTCTATGTCTATACCGTCGAGGCTGAGAAACGCAACTGGAGCCTGATCCTGGCAGGTCTGGCCTTCTGGGGAATGGATTGGTTCAATGAGATCTGGAATAGCCTGGTCTTTCATTTCTCCAACTATGCCCCTGTGTGGGGTGCACCCGGCAAAACTGCCTTCCTTATCCTGATTGGCCTGAATATTGAAATTTGTTTCATGTTCGCGGTCTCGGGTATCATCTGGACCAAGATGCTGCTGCCCGACAAAAAAACCAAAATCATCGGCGTCCCCAACCGGGCTTTCATTGCAATTGTCGGAGCTGCCTTCTGTGTCTTTGTGGAATACCTACTTAATTCAGTCGGCGCCCTTACCTGGGATTATTCCTGGTGGGGCCGCAGTGCTCCCTGGCTGATCTTCCTGTTCGGCTACCTGACCTTCTTCATCGTCGCCTTCTGGGTGTTCGACATGAAGAAAATGAAGAGCAAACTCATCACCGTCGGGAGTATCTGGGGGCTCGATATCCTCACCCTGATCGTGTTTATCCCCTTATTGCACTGGATCTAGCAGAAATGCACCCGGGCAGACTTTATAAGTCTGCCCCGGGTTTTATTCTGAATTGAAGGCTGAAATATTAAACACTCTGCGGCTGGTACTTTCCCTGTTTTACCAGCCTCGTTTTTCCGCTCCCCTCATCTTCGTAGATCTCGTAAACCAGTTCCATCGGCACCACTTTGCCAAGCATAGCCTGGGCCGGGCAATACTTTGTTGCGCTTAGTTCGATCGCCCGTAATATCGCCACCTCGTCCACATCCCGCCCGGTAACCTGGTAAGTAATCACCGCCTGCGTGAACACTTTCGGGAACTCCTCTGCCTCCACGGTACGGACCTTGACTTCGAAGGAAGTCACAACCTGTTTCTTTTTCGTCAGGATGGAAATGACATCCATCGCAGTGCAGCCGGCCAGGCTGACGGCCATCAGTTCTATCGGTCGGAAACCATCGTCCGCACCGCCCACTTCGGGTTCCGCACCGAGAGGGACTTCGAAACCAGAATCGGCCTTGCCGGTGAAACTCATTCCCTGATGCCAGGACACAGTAGCGTTCATTTATTTTCCTCCAAGAGCGGGGTTACATATTGTTCCAGCGTTGGCTGGTTGATACCGCCCGTCCATGATAAGCGGACTACTCCCTGCCGGTCAATAATATAAGAATTGGGTAGGTTCCAATTATCAAATGCCTCCAGAGCTGTGATGTGCGGGTCGAGAAAGACCGGGAAGGTGAGCCCA
>CAISEG010000077.1 GCA_903884265.1 uncultured Anaerolineales bacterium
ATACTTCCTGTTCAAATTAACCATGCCGGTAGCCTTCGTGCTGGACCAGAAAAATGTCGAATCCAGCTCGGAATGGTACCGCACACCAAATGGTACAGGCCCTTATAAACTGACCCGCTGGGACAGCTTCCAGTTGATGGTCTACGACGCCAACCAGGATTTCTATCTAGGAGCGCCGTCCATCCCGCAAATTGTAGTGGAGTTGTATTCGGGCATCGGGATCCGGTTGTTTGAATCAGGTGAGATTGACATGACCGGTATCTCTTCTTCTGATGTTGCGCGTGTGCTTGACCCGGCTGACCCTCTGCATGCCGATCTGTACAGCGGTGTGAGCCTGTGCACCGAATACGTTGTTTTTGATGTAAACAAACCACCCTTCGATGATGTCAAAGTCCGCCAGGCTTTCACCATGGCTTTCGACCGGCAGAAATATATCGATGTGGTCAACAATGGTGTTGGCATCCTGGCAAAAGGACCCTATCCGCCGGCCCTGCCTGGTTACAACCTGGACCTCCAGGGCTTACCATACGACCCCGCGCAGGCGCGCCAATTGTTGGCCAAATCAAAGTATGGCGGATCCCAGGGGCTCCCGCCAATCGTTTTTACCGATGCAGGTATTGGCAATACCGCCGGACCGAGTGTGGCAGCCATGGCTCAAATGTGGCAGCAAAACCTGGGGGTGACCATTACCATTGATAACCTTGAACCGGATAAATATTACGATCTGCTCTATTCTGGCCAGCATGGACAACTTTTTTCCGGCGGCTGGTGCGCGGATTATCCTGACCCGGAGAATTTCGCCGACGTTCTGTTCCACACTGGCGCGCAGCAGAATATTGGCAATTACAGCAACCTGGCACTGGATGCTGTTCTTGACCAGGCGCGCGGTGAGCAGGATGTAAACAAACGCATCCAACTCTACCAGCAGGCAGAGAAGATGATCGTCCAGGATGCACCCGCGTTGTTCATCTCGCACGGTGTTTCCTACGAGCTGGTCAGGCCAACCGTGAAAGGCTTCGTATTGACGCCAATCGATATTCCATTGGAACGCTATTTGCGGCTGCAACCGTAAAATAACCCCCTCATGCTTGAACCCTCTCCGATCCGGAGAGGGTTTTCATTATGGTCTTGCCTCTGCCAGAAATTCCACCCTGTCGATCTCAGGTCCGACACTGGATATGAAGAAATCGAATGAGACGGGTGCATCCACCGTTAACGCGGACGAGGACTCCCATCTGCGCAGGCCGACCACATTCCCGGCGGAGTCGTAAGCGATTGCCAGGACCCAGAGTGTGTTCGCCGTGCCAGCGCCAGTCAATCTCACCAAGCCGGTCAATTGTGCCATCCGCCCGGAAGCATCTACGCTAACCAGGGTGTTCTCTGTAATTACCGGGAGGTAACGTGCATCCCCCGGCAGCAGGCGGATGGCAGTGAGCAACTGGACGCGCACATTTACATTGGCCTGAATTGGCGGAGGAAAGTGGACTGCCAGCGGTATGGACTTTCCGGATGGGAGGGTATTTAACAACAAAAAGGCTGTCTGGCTAGCGAGTTGCTGCCCGCCGGCATTCGCCAGAGTGAATTGCGCGGAAAGGTTTTCAAGAGTCTCAGCGTACTCATTTTGCACCAGGGCAAAACACCACAACCCACCATCCGTCTCTGACCAGCAGCGTGCCTGCAAGACGGGGAGCGGGACAGGGGTAGGCGTTGGTTCACCGGGGGTCACACTGCCGGTGGGGATGATGAGGGTAGTCCCCACCGTGAGCGCCGTCGCCTGAATACCAGGATTGGCGACGAGCAGCGCCTCCAGCGGGATGCCATAGTGTCCGGCGATAACGTTCAACGTATCACCCTGGACAACTGTGTAGGTCAAAGCCGTCGGTGTGGGCATGAGGATACCCGTCAGTGCGGGGATGACGGTGGGAGTTTCAGAGGGGGATACGGTGTGGTAGGGAACAGCCGGGGCGAAGTCCGTAACCGCTTCAGAGGTCCCCGCACAGGCGGTTAAAGATACTAGAAAGAACAGGCAGACGAGGAATCTATACATGGGGAGATTATACACGTTTCACTTGCCCACTCCATCAGGCTGTGCTAAACTCAATTCATGACCGAATCTGAAGAGCTATTTTCTGAGGAACCCGGGGAAAACACGATGCTGCGCGAGGCGGTCGATGCGCTGCGCCTG
>CAISEG010000078.1 GCA_903884265.1 uncultured Anaerolineales bacterium
GCCACCCAGGAAGGTTCGTTAATAACAATCCCTTTGCCCCGTACATGGACAAGCGTGTTTGCAGTACCCAGGTCTATGCCAATATCCAGAGAAAAAAGACCCAGAAGCCAGTTGAGGGGATTGAAAGCCAAAGTGCGATGCTCCTATTGAAATTTCCAGCGCGTTTATTATACCATGGGGCTTAAAATGGCGATTCTTTCCTCGATGAGAGGAGGAAGACCCGTCTAAACTGTCCGCTTGACCCCCAGCATGGTCAGATCATCCGCAGGCGGGATCGTACCCATGAACTTTCTTACTGAAGCCTCGAGTGCATCCAACACCCCGCGCGCCGTTTCCGCTTTTGTCCCCTCAAGCACCTTTTGAAGGCGTTCATCGCCATAGGTCTCGTCGTCGGGTGAGAAAGCCTCGGTCAGTCCGTCAGTATAGAGCAGGAGAAAATCGTCGTGTTCGAGCGTAATCATGCGATCTTCCATCGGGACATCCTCGATGATACCCAGTGCTGCCCCCGTTCTCCGGAGTGACTCCATCTTCCGCGTTGCGCCACATAACCAGAGCGGCGGGTTGTGACCGGCATTGGCATAAGTGAATTCCCCGCTTTCCAATTTCAGGACTCCATAGACTGCCGTGACAAACATCCCCTGCTGGTTGTCGGGAATGATCAACGCATTGACCCGCTTCATGGCCTCAGCTGGAGAAGATGTATCGTAGACCACCGCTTTTACCAGGGTGCGCGTCAGGGCCATAAAAAGGGCAGCCGGGATGCCCTTGTCGGAAACGTCTGCAATGAACAGACCCAGCCGCCTGCCAGGCAGTTCAAAAACATCGTAGAAATCCCCACCTACCTGGCGGGCCGTGATCCAGGTAGCTGCCAGGTTCCAACCTGAGATTTCAGGCAGGTGATCCGGCAGGAACGTTTTCTGGATCTGGCGGGCAAGCTGGACTTCGTGTTCGAGGCGCTCGCGGTTCACCATCTCTCGCTGGAGATGGTCATTCTGAATGCTGAGCGCCACTTGTTGGGCAATACTGGTTACGATATCCACCCGCTTTTGACGGAAACGGCGGGCATCGGATTCTTCCTCCACTAGCAACACACCGAACAGATCATTCTTGATCACCAGTGGAAAACCGATCAGCAGGTGATCGCCGGTCTGCAAAGCATAGAACGTTTCCTGTTCCGTACGGGCGATTTCCGGGTCGAGCCAATCTTCTGAAATCTCGGAAGGCAGAAGACCGACCACCATCTGGACACTCTCGCAGACGGCATCCAGCAATGGAAAATCGCCGTGATTAAAATCCCTGTTCCATAGAATGGCTTGGGCCGTATCTGAAAACCCGTAGGACTGGGTTGGGTGAAATCGTTCTTCATCCAGGAGATATATCGAACAGGCTTTCACACCCACCAGGATGGGCGTAATACGGACGATGCTTCCAATCGTTTCATCCAGGCTGTTTGAAACAGCTACCGCCTGGGCCACTTGCAACAAGGCGGCCGAAGCATAGGCCTGCTCCTGGGCTGAATCGTATAAGCGGGCGTTCTCAATGGCAACTGCCGCATAGTTGGCAAAAGTGGCAGTCATGGCCTGGGCTTCGTGCCCATAACGTCCTGCTGTGTGGTGCGAGAGCGTCAGCACGCCCAGCGGATGGTCGCCGGCGCGCAAGCCAACCGCAATAGAGGAATAGTCTGCGGAGAATCCGAGCGCCGTCCCGGTGGGACCAATCGGGTCATCCGGCTTGCGAACGATGGGCTGTTCGGCAGCCAGGGCGGCAGCCAGAAAATTATAGGCCTCCGGCCAGCGATGAGCTGCATTGTCCACCTCCATAATGTCGGCGCCATGGGCTTGAGCAAGATAGAGGTTGTCCCCATCCAACAGCCAGATAGCTGCTACATCACATGGCAGGTTGCGCTCCAATTCCCGCAGAACGCTATCCAGCACATCTTCCAGGCCTACATCGGCCGAAATGAGACCTGCTACTTCGCGCAAACTATCGGCCACTTGGCGCCGCCAGCGTTCGGTGCGGTACAGCTCCGCATTATGAATGGCAACAGCCACATTATCCGCCAACGCTGCACAAAGGAAACGGTCGTCCTCGGTAAATGCATTGATCCGGTCGCTTTGCAGGTCAAGCACGCCGATTACCTGATCATTAAATACCAGCGGGAGGGTCATTTCGGCGTGCGTATCCTCGGGTGGAAAAGGCGAAGGATGGTAGCGCGGTTCCTTGCTTACATCGTTTACCAGCAAAGTCTGTCCGTTGCGTGCCACCCAGGATATTATCCCTTGGTCATTATCCAGGTCAAGCACATTACCTTTGAGCGACGAACTCCGTGCACCACTGCCAGCTTCATAAATGATCTGTCGCCGGTTGGAGTGAACTGTAAACAAATGTACATAAGGAAAGTTCAGGTGATCGTGGATGAGAACAGCCACTTTCTTGAGCAATTCATCCAGGTCAAGGGTCGAGGTGATTTCCTTGCTGACCTCGGCCACGATTGCCAAATGATCGACATGTATATGCAATTCACTATACAGGCGCGCTGCATTGATCGCAATTGCAATCGTATCAGCCAGCGCCCGCAAAACCATCAAGTCATTCGGGTGGAAGGCATCCAATTGGTCAGACTGCACATCCAGGACACCCAGAATATGGTCCTCAATTTTCAGTGGAAGTGCGGCTTCTGACTGCGTTTCGGACAATGCATCAACAAATTTATAGCGTGAGTCAGAAGTGACATCATTGGTGACAGCTTCTTCACCGATCTGGGCAACGCTCCCGACCAACCCTTCCCCCAGCGCGGCTTTCACGCGCTTGCCACCGCCCCTCGACGGACCGGCGCTTGAACGGAAATTTAAGGTGTCCAGTCCCGGCTCGCGGGTAAAGATGGCAACATAATAGTAATGGAAAGTTCGCTGGATAAGTTTCGTAACCCGTCGGGTCAACTCATTCAGGTCGAACACATTGGCGATCTGCGCGCTTACCCGGCGGACAAGGGTCAACTGCTCGATGCGCCATTGTTCTATGACAAAACGATGCGAAGCAACCAGCGCCAATGAGATATGGCCCGCCAAACCATCCAGAAGTTCAATTTCCTTTTTTCGGAAGGGCGAGTCGGGCCTATCCACCTGGAGCGCGCCCATTACCAGGGCGCCGTTCTTTAGCGGGACAGCCAGGAGCGTTTTATTTTCCTCTGGAGAAACTGCCAGGCCAGTCGAAAAAACCTTTTTCATCGGCTCGGAGGGTGGCTGTGGAGGAAACACAAGTGTCTGGTTTGAACCGGGTAAGCGCGACAGCCTTTCATCCAGCCATAAATCTGCCTGACCTCCCAGGCTACGCTCCGTTGCACGGATGATAAGTTCGCGCTGGGCAGAGAGCGAGTCCGTCTGCATGAGTTCCTCACCCAGCATGATGATCTGTTTCCATACCGAGGCTGGCTGCCCTTGTTTTGCCTTTACGGGTTCGGCCTGGCAGTGTTTGACCATGGTCAACACATTCCCCGCCTCTCCCAGGGGTTCGAATCGCACCTCATCCATGAGCTTCTTCATCAAGAAAACACCCAGGCCGCCAACCGGTCGGGAATCAAGTTCAGCATCCAGGTTCGGCAAAGCAATGGCGGCTGGGTCGAATGACTTTCCATGGTCGTGAATTATGATGGTCAGGTTATTATTGTCAGTGTCGCAGGTACATTCGATCTCGCCCCCATCCATACCATCGTAGGCATGTTCAATGACATTGGTACAGGCCTCATCCATGCTCAATTCGACGGCATAGATGGCAGAATCATCCATGCCAGCATCCCGGGCTGCCTGGGAGGCGAATTCACGGATGGCATCCAGTTGGTCAAATTTTGCAGGAAAAATAGCCGTTCGCATAAGAATTGACGAGGCCGCCTCACAGTTTGCAGGTGGAGGCGGCCTGAAGTAGATTTTGGCTTGGTATAGCTAGAAATTACCGACCGCTGGAGTAATTTCATCAAATATTTTGAAGAGAGGTGTAAATCCGGTCAATTCAAGAGCATCCATTACTTTTTTGGGAACCGAGGCTAGAACGATTTCACCGCGGTTATAGCGTTTGCAATTGCGCTGCCCAAGGAGGATCGCGCGGAACCCGGCGCTAGACATATATTCCAGTTTACTCAGATCGAGGATGATCTTAAACCGGTTTTCTTTGTTCAGCTTTTCTATCGCTCTGATCAGATCAGGGGCCGTGAAACTATCCACCTTGCCCTTAATAATGAGTAAATCACAATGTTTGAATTTCTGGGATGTAATTTCCATTTGGCCTCCGTTCGGTGATAGGTCGTGGTAAGAAATTATATCACGAGATATTTACTCCTATTTCGCCCCTCGTCGATATTTTGGAAATCAGCGAACTGCAGGAAAAATGATCATAATCCTGCACCGAAAATTTCACCACCCAGTTTGAAGCCGGAGGCTTCCAAGCGCGGAGTGAACAATGGGCGCATTCCGGTAGGTCGCAATTGACCAATGATTTTCCCTTCCGGTGTAACGCCGCTTTGGTCGAACTTGAAAATATCGGTCAATGTCACCACTTCTCCTTCCATACCGGAGAGCTCGGTGATGTGCGTCATTTTACGCGAACCGTCTGAAAAACGGGCCAGGTGGACGATCAAGTTAACTGATGCAGCGATCTGCTTACGGATAGCTAGCAAGGGCATATCCAGGCCTGCCATCATTGCCATCGTTTCAAGGCGGGAAATGGCATCCCTTGGGATATTGGCATGCAGGGTGGTCAACGACCCGGTATGGCCGGTGTTCATTGCCTGGAGCATATCCATCGCCTCTCCGCCCCGCACTTCACCCACCACGATCCGGTCGGGGCGCATGCGCAGGGCATTTCTCACCAGGTCGCGCACACTGACTGCACCACTTCCATCCACATTGGGTAGTTTGGTCTCCAGTCGCACAACGTGGCGTTGTTTAAGTTTCAATTCAACCGCATCTTCAATGGTAACTATACGCTCTTTATCGGGGATAAAACCTGAAAGAGCGTTAAGGACGGTGGTCTTGCCAGAACTTGTATTACCGGTGACGAGGATGTTCAGACGCGTCACGACACAGGCTTCCAGGAATTTAGCCATGTAGATGGTCAATTCCCCCATCGAAACCAGATCGTCCATTGTTATTTTTGTTTGCAGGAATTTACGGATGGTAATGTGCGGCCCATCCACTGCCACGGGGGGAATAATCACATTGACGCGCGAGCCGTCCGGCAGGCGGGCATCGGCGGTGGGATTGTCCGCATCCACACGGCGTCCCAGAGGGCTGACAATGCGGTCAATAATGCGCAAAAGATGTTCTTCATTCTCGAATTTCACGTCAGTTTCGAGCAACTCCCCATTGCGCTCTACAAAGATCTGCTTTGGCCCATTGACCATGATCTCGCTGATCTCCGGGTCAGGGAGAAGTGCCTCAAGCGGGCCATAACCGATCAGGTCCGCCAGGGCAGAATCCACAACCTGGTCGCGGACCTTGGTCTCGAGGTCCGCTTTGGTACGCTGATATGCATCAATTAATGAACGACGCACCGCCTCCCGGTTCTGTGGATGCACGATGGATTGATTCTGCATCTCCGTCGAGACGGCGTTGACCAAAAATTCTTTCAGCCGCACCAGGCGTGCATCCATTTTGATAATTGCTTTGGGTTGATTCGGACTGGGCATGGTTCCTTCTCCATCACCAGTATAGCATAGAGACTAAGCTAATCGCAATAAACTATCCAGAAATGATATTTGAGGATAAAATCACAATAATCATCCAATAAGGAGAAAATAATGAAGAAGAAAGCTATTCTTTGGATCTTGAGCGGTATTGTTGTAGTTGGGCTGCTTATCCAAATGATCCCATTGCCGGGCCGGGGGAACAACCCGGCGGTTGTCTCTGAACCCCCCTGGGACAGTCCCCAGACACGTGCCTTGGCGAAACGCGCCTGTTTTGATTGCCATAGCAACGAGACGGTCTGGCCTTGGTATAGTTATGTGGCTCCCGTCTCCTGGTTGGTCTATAACGACACGATGGAAGGCCGATCCCGGATGAATTTCTCGGAGTGGAACACTCAATCGCGCTCTTCGGGCGATATTATCGAAGAAATCCAGTCAGGCGGAATGCCCCCGGCTATTTATTTGCCCATGCATCCATCCGCCCAACTAAGCGCCGCCGAGAAACAGCAATTGATCACCGGTTTGACAAATTCGTTGCACTAAATAATAGATCAATAGGATTTGCTGAAATGAAGTGATGTTTCAACTAAATTTCAAAATATCCACAATCCAAATTCACGAAAAAATGTCCCGCAGGTTGGCTGCGGGACATTTTCTGTCTATTTACTTTCCGTTCGAGGCCTCATTCCCAGGGTGGAACCCTACATAAAGATAAAAAAAAATAAAACAGATTTGCACAGATTATTATTTACCCCAGTCCCTGGGAATATTCCGTGAAAATTCCGCAACGATTAATAGGATACTGCGCCAGGATAAATCTAAACAGCAATTGATCCTTTCGTCTTCATTAATTTACCAACATAGGTTGACATGCCCTCTGCCTTGGGGTATCCTTCCCCTGTCCGGGTGGGTCCGGCGCGGCGGAGCCTTCTGAACCCCGTCAGATCCGAAAGGAAGCAGCGGTAAGAAAGTGCCTCCGGGTGCCGCCGGGTTACCTGCCCGGACATTTTTTATTTGCACTATAATCACCCCATGTTCCTTCCGACAAGCCCCGAAGAAGTCAAACGCCTAGGCTGGGATGCGCTCGACATCATCCTGGTGACCGGCGATTCTTATATTGACAGCCCCTTTATCGGTACTGCTGTCATTGGGAAAGTGCTGCTCAAAGCCGGTTACCGCGTCGGCGTCATCGCCCAACCGGACTCAAAAACGGTTACCGATATTTCCCGCCTTGGCGAACCGCACCTGTTCTGGGGCGTGACGGCCGGCAGCATCGACTCGATGGTTGCCAATTACACCGCTCTGAAGAAACCGCGCCGCAGCGATGACTACACTCCTGGCGGCGAGAACACCCGCCGTCCCGACCGGGCCACTATCGTCTATGCCAACCTTATCCGGCGCTATTCCAAACAACTCCATCCGGGTCAGCCCGCCCGCCCCATTGTCCTGGGCGGGATCGAAGCCAGTTTACGCCGTGTGGCCCACTACGATTTCTGGGATAACGCAGTCCGGCGCTCCGTCCTGTTCGACGCGAAGGCTGATTACATCCTGTATGGGATGGCCGAAAAAGCCACCCTGGAATTTGCCGCTGCCCAGCGTGACGGAAAGGACCCCCATCAGGTTCGCGGCCTGTGTTATATCGCCAAAGAGAAGCGCGACAGCTATCTTGAATTGCCGTCCTATGAAACAGTCGCGGCTGATAAGCTGGCTTTCATCGAGATGTTCCACACCTTCTACAAGAACAACGATCCGGTCAGCGGGCGCGGACTTTACCAGAAACATGCTGACCGGTTCCTGATCCAGAACCCGCCAGGTCCCTACCAGACCCAGGCCGAACTGGATGCTGTATACGCTCTCGATTTCGAGCGCGCCCAGCACCCTTATTATGAAGCGCAGGGCCAGGTCAAGGCGCTCGAGACCATCCGTTTCTCGATCTCCACCCACCGTGGCTGTTACGGCGAGTGCAACTTCTGCGCCATCGCAGTCCACGAAGGCCGCACCGTCCGTTGGCGCAGCCAGAAGTCCATCCTGGACGAGGCGGAGCGACTCATTGCCCACTCTGACTTCAAAGGCTACATCCAGGATTTGGGCGGACCGACCGCCAATATGTACGGCTTCGAGTGCGACAAGAAACTCAAGAACGGCGCCTGTCCGGCCAAGCGCTGTCTCTTCCCGGAGATCTGCCCCCTGCTGGAGGTGGATCACCGCCCGCAGTTGGAACTGCTCCGCCAGGTCCGGAAGTTGCAGGGGGTCAAGAAAGTGTTTGTTGCCTCCGGCCTGCGCTACGACATGGTCCTGGGAGACGCGGTTTGCGGCGAGGACTACCTGCGCGAGATCGTCGAACATCACGTCTCCGGTCAGCTAAAAGTGGCTCCCGAGCATTCCGAAAACAATGTCCTCGACCTGATGGGCAAACCAGGACCAGACTCGTTGCTGAAATTCAAAGACAACTTCGACCGCCTGAGCCGTGCAGTAGGCAAACCCCAGTTTCTCACCTACTACATCATCGCTGCCCACCCCGGCTGTAGTGCCCAGGATATGGTCCGTCTGAAACACTTTACCAGCGAGAAACTGCACGTCAACCCGGAGCAGGTGCAGATCTTCACCCCCACCCCCTCCACCTACGCCAGCCTGATGTACTACACCGAACTCGACCCCTTCACCCGTCGTCCAATCTTCGTCGAGAAGGATCCCCTGCGCAAAGAACATCAGAAGGATATTGTCACCCGCAAACCGGCCGTGGAGTATTCGTAAGAGCAATCACCACTCGGGGGCCGAGCTTGGAAATTGTTTTATAAAACTTCATGAATTCGAATTGAAAGAGGTTTTGGATTTGGACTCATTTTTCGCTGTAACTGCCCCCGGACTGGAACCCTTCACCGCCGCAGAACTACGCCAGTTGGAGCCTTCGACAATCCCAGGACAACTCCTTGAATCTGTCGGGGAAGAACCCGGCGGCGTTCTCTTTAAAGGTAACCTGGCCGCTCTCTATCGTGCCAACCTGCACTTGCGCACCGCCAGCCGCATCTTGGCCCGCTTGGGTAATTTTTTCCACGCCACCACCTTCCCCGAACTCCAGCAGTGCCTGGCCCGCCTGCCCTGGGAACGCTTCCTCACCCCGGGGCAGCCTGTCGCCATTCGCGTCACCTGTCACAAATCGAAACTCTTCCATTCTGATGCTGTCGCCCGCAGCGTGTCCGCTGGCCTGGCGGAACGGCTGGGGCAGGTCTCCCCTCTTCTCAAAGCCGACGAGGAGTCCAACCAGCCGCCGCAATTGGTTGTTGTCCGTCTGGTGGATGATAGATGCACCGTCAGCCTGGATTCATCCGGAACGCTCCTGCATAAGCGCGGCTATCGCCAGGCAGTGGCTAAAGCCCCTCTGCGCGAGACCCTGGCTGCTGCCCTGCTGATGGCTTCCGGCTGGGATCTGTCTTCCCCGTTGCTGGATCCTTTCTGCGGCTCCGGAACGATCCCCATCGAAGGCGCCCTGATGGCGCTCCATATCCCGCCTGGGATCGATCGCAGCTTTGCTTTCATGGACTGGCCTGGGTATGAAAAAGCCCTCTGGCAAGCCATCCTTGCAGAAGCACCCGCTCGTCCCTCGGAGATTCCCATCCTCCAAGCCTCCGACCGTGACGCCGGTGCGATCAAAATGGCTCAGGCCAACGCCAAGCGCGCCGGTGTAGCTGATTTCATCGAGTTCAGGTGCCAGGCTGTTTCTTCCATCACACCGCCACCCGGCCTGGGCTGGGTGGTCACCAATCCTCCCTATGGAGTGCGCGTCAGCGAAGGTAAGGACTTGCGCAATTTGTACGCCCAATTCGGTAATGTGTTGCTCCAGAATTGCCCCGGATGGAACCTTGTGGTATTGTGCAACGACCGGGTCTTACTCGGCCAAATGCAGGTCAAGCTGGATACGTCACTTGCGCTGGTTAATGGCGGGCTGCGGGTAATGGTGGGGAAAGGTCAAGTGGGGAGAAAATAACCAATACGGTTAAACAAATTCGGGAGTGCACCTGAAGTTCCAATAATAAAGATGGTCTCACCTGGTTTGAACCGGCAGTTTTTCTTTCCCAGGCTTCCCCTAGCTGATATAATTCCCCCGTTGGCTCTTATTACAGGAGTATCCCTATGTCATTCAAAATCACATTTGGCACCGATGGCTGGCGCGGCGTCATTGCAGAAGAATATACCTTCGACAATGTCCGCCGCTGCGCCCAGGGTTATGCCGCGTATATGCTCGAAATGGGCCGCAAAGGCCAGTGGATCGTTGTGGGGCACGACAAGCGTTTCGACAGCGAGTACTTCGCCGCCGCGGCTGCCGAAGTACTGGCGGGTAACGGCTTCAAGGTCTACCTGACCGACAGTGCCACCCCCACACCCGTGATCGCCTTTGCCGTCGTCAATAAACATGCCTGCGGCGCAGTCAACATCACAGCCTCCCACAACCCCGCTACCGATAACGGCTTCAAGGTTCGGAATGAAACCGGCGGGGCGATCGACCCTCAAGGTCTGCTCAAGATCGAATCCCTCATCCCGGACAACCTCGCCGACGTTAAACGGTCCAATTTCGACGCCGCCACCAACAGCGGTGATATCGTCAAGTTTGACGCCCATACCCCCTATATCGAACACATCAACAAACTGATCGACCTCCAGCCCATCAAGGACGCCGGCCTGACCGTGATGGTGGATGTCATGTGGGGCAACGGTGCCGGGTACTTCCCCCGCCTCCTGGCAGGTGGTAAAACAAAAGTGCTCGAGATCCACAACCAGCGGAATCCATCCTTCCCTGAAATGAAACGCCCCGAACCAATCCCGCCGAACATCAACGTCGGCCTGAAGGCCACCGTGGACAACCATGCCGATGTCCTGCTCATCACCGACGGCGACGCCGACCGCTGCGGTGTCGGGGACGAGAACGGTGAATTCATCAACCAGTTGCGGGTCTTCGCTCTTCTGGCCTACTACCTGCTCGAGGTGCGTGGCGAGCGCGGCACCATCGTCAAAACTCTTTCCACCACCACCATGCTCAACAAACTGGGTGTGCTTTACGGCGTTCCGGTCATTGAGACCGGTGTGGGTTTCAAATATGTGGCTCCCAAGATGACCGAGACCAACGCTCTTATCGGCGGCGAAGAGAGCGGTGGCTACGCCTTCCGCGGCAATGTCCCCGAACGGGATGGCATCCTGGCCGGACTTTATATGCTCGACTTCATGGTCCGCACCGGGAAAAAGCCCACCCAACTGCTCGAAATGCTGTTCGCCAAAGTCGGCGAGCACTTTTATGACCGTATTGACACCCCCTTCAAAGGCGACCGTAAAGACCGTGAAGCCATGATCCTGAAAGCCAACCCCAAAACCATTGGCGGTCTTAAAGTGACTGAACTGGTTACCATTGACGGCTTTCAATTCAAACTCGAAGACGGTGGCTGGATGCTCATCCGCTTCTCTGGTACCGAGCCGATCATGCGCGTCTATTGCGAGACGACCCACAAGGATAAAGTGCAGGCGATTTTACAGGATGGGCTGAAGGTGGCTGGACTCGAATAGCGTTCGCGCCTTGGCAGGTTGATAGATTAATTCCCGCCCGCCTGCAACTGGTAAACGTGCAACGTGCTTACGGACACCCACTGCCATTTGGATTTGGAACAATTCGACGCCGATCGGACCGAGGTACTGCACCGCGCCGAACAGGCGGGTCTCACCCGTATCCTGGTCCCCGGTATGAGCTTCGCCTCGAGCTTGTCTGTTGTTAAACTGGCAGAGAGCCATCCGGTCTTATTTGCCGCTGTTGGCATACACCCCACGGAAGCCTCTGGCATTGACCGTTCAGCCTTGAACGATCTTCGGAAATTGGCACATCACCCCAAAGTGAAAGCCATCGGCGAGATCGGCCTGGATTATTATTGGGACTCTGCCCCCCGCGACCAACAGCAGGAAGTGCTGAAAGAACAACTGGCTCTGGCCGCTGATCTCCAACTCCCGGTCGTGATTCATTTCCGCGAAAAAGACGATGCAACTGGCGGAGACTGCGCTTCTGATTTGATGAAGATCCTCGAGGAATGGAGGGCTGGCTTGGAGCGCGCAAACAGACCGCTAGCCAGAAGGCTGGGAGTACTGCACTCCTTCTCCGGATCTCTTGATATGGCACGCGCGGCCATTCGCCTCGGTTTCTACTTGGGTGTAACCGGCCCCATCACATACCGCAAAGATCGCCAGGGACTCATCGCCAGCCTGCCTCTTAATAACCTGCTCATCGAAACCGACGCACCGTTCCTCACCCCGCTTCCCCATCGAGGAAAACGCAATGAACCAGCCTTCGTGAGCCTGATTGCTGATAAAATTGCTTTTGTATGCTCATGCACAACTGATCAGGTTGCCAGAGCAACCTGCAAAAATGCACAGCGGCTTTTTGCCTGGGAATAATGGTTTGAAAACTGCCTCATTTTTTTCACCCGTTCAGGAAGGACTCCAGGAAGTTGAAGCGCTCCTGCGCTCCCAATCCGTTGGCGCGCACCCCGAGCTGGGAGCCGCGCTCGAGCATTTGATTTCTGCCGGCGGTAAACGCTTTCGCCCGGCGCTCGGTCTGCTTACCGGTCAGATGCTGGGTGGATCTCATCAAAAACTGGTCACCCTGGCTGCCGCAGTCGAACTACTGCATACCGCCACCTTGGTCCACGACGACCTGATCGACGGAGCCCTTTTGCGGCGCGGCAACCCCACCCTGAACGTTCAATGGTCGCCCCCAGCCACAGTCCTGACCGGTGATTATATCTTTGCCCGGGCTGCCAAACTGGCCGCCGATACCGACCACCTGCCACTGATGAAACTCTACGCAGAAACATTGGCGGTTATTGTCAATGGCGAGTTAACCCAGCTATTCACAGCCCGCGGCCTCACCAGCCGGGAAAATTATTACAAGCGCATCTATGCCAAGACCGGCTCGCTGATCGAATTGACCACCCGCGCCGCCGCCATGATCAGCCGAGTGGACGGAACAGTGGTCGAATCCATGCGGTCATATGGTTATAACCTGGGTATGGCATTTCAAATCGTGGACGATGTTCTGGATTTTACCGGCGAACAGGAAGAGGTGGGTAAACCGGTTGGTTCGGATCTGTTACAGGGCCTGGTAACTCTCCCGGCAATTTATTACGCCGAAGCCCACCCCGACGACCCGGATGTCATCTGCCTCACCAGTGGGTGTTACAGCGAACACGAACGCATGGAACGCTTGGTGCAGACGGTCCGCAAGAGTTCCGGAGTAAAGAGATCGCTGGAAGAAGCACAGGGATACATCCAGAAAGCACTCCAGCTATTGGCTGGGATGCCAGACAGCGTAGAGTGCCAAGCGCTGCACGACCTGGCGTGCTATACCGTCACCAGAAAGATCTAGCGAGCCAGTTCATCCGCTATCATTCGTAAAAACGTCTCAACAACCCGGGGGTCGAAGAGTATCCCACTATTCTCACGAACAAACTCAGCCGCTGCAGCCTTCGTTGTGGCTTTTCGGTAGGGGCGGTCAGATATCAAGGCATCCCAGACATCCACCACTGCAAATATACGTGCCGCCAGAGGAATTTGTTCTTTGGGTAAATGGCGTGGATAACCAGAACCATCCCAACGTTCGTGATGGCCATAGGGAATATCAAGCGCCTGTCGCAGGTAAGTAATGGGCGAAAGCATCTCATATGCAAATTCAGGGTGGCGGCGCATGATGACCCATTCTTCTTCGGTCAGAGGACCGGGTTTGTACAGGATGCTATCAGGAACACCCATTTTTCCAATATCGTGCAGGAGTGCGCCGCGCCGGATTTGGACCAGGTCGGTCGTACCAATGCCCATGATATCAGCCAGTTGTACGGTCAATTCAGTAACGCGCAGTGTATGGCCTTCTGTTTCCTGGTCTCGCAAGTCCAGCGCCCTTGACCAGCCTTCAATGGTCGCGTCATATGCCAGGGAGAGGTTTAAGTTTGTCTGCTGTAGTTCTTCGAATAAAACCGAGTTATCAATGGCAATAGCTGCTTGCCCGGCAAGAGTCTCTAGGAAATTTCGCCATTCCATATCCGGTTCTGTCGGACTGCGATGGTATGTTTCAAGGACACCTTTAATCTGCCCTTTGGCGATGAGCGGAACGCCAAAGTAAGTCACGAACCCTTCTTCAGGCAGCGACTGACCATGTTGGAGCAATTTACTGTCGCTCAGGTTGGGAATATGGATGATTGAGCGGGTTCGGATCGCTTGACCGGCAAGGCTATCGCCGATGTACAGGCGGGTGTTCTTGAAAACATCGGAGTGGAAACCGGAACTGGCAGCATGGTAAAGTGTCTGGGTATTCGGATTGATGAGCAGGATGTTGACAGCATCCACTTTTAACTGGGAGATAATATGGTCGATCAAGATACCCAGTGTCACCCGCAAGTCGAGGATGGTGTTGATTGCCATGTCAACCGCACGTAACGAAGCCAGTCTCTGCAACTGGCGCTCGGTCTGCTGGTGAAGATCGGCACGACGGATGGCATTACCAGCCATTTCGCTCAGGGTGACCAGCAGATGCACCGCGTCCGGTTGAAGTTGGCGGGGTAACTCGACTGATACAAACAAAACACCGATGGTCTCCCCCACAGTCCGGATCGGAACACACACCCCACCCCAACCGGCTGGAAGTTGTTCACGAATATTTTCGCTGGTCAGGGGGTCAGTTGCGAATTCTTTTGAGATACTCGCCTGCCCGGTCTTGAAGACAGTACCGGCAATTCCCTCACCGGGTTTGACAGGTGCCTGCTGGATCGTTCTGAACCAACCGCGGGCAATCTTTTCCACCAATACGCCGCCCACTGGGTCGTAGAGCCAGATCACTCCTGAGTTGCTTCCCAGAACTTGAAGGGTTTCATCCAAAAGACTGGGCAGCATATCGTCAACTGTTTGGGCAGCTCGTAAAACCGTCGAAATATGATGGACCGCTTCCAGTTCCTTCAGCCGCAGAAGGGTTTCTGCATAAAGCCGCGCATTTTCTATGGCCACGGCGGCGTGTGCTGCCAGCATTTCCAACAAGGATTGGTCATCGTCAGAATACGCATGGGGCTGGTAGCTTTGGACTGACATCATACCGATCACTCTTTCAGCCAGGCGCAAAGGAACTGCCAGGATCGACCGGACCTCATCTTCTACACCGAAGTGAACAGTGCCAGGGATTGGTTCTACCATCAAATCGTTGGTGATTACTGGTTTGCCTGTTGAGATCACCAGCCCGGAGAGCCCGCCACCGGCAGGAGCGCGATCCACCTGCCAGCGTCCGCCCTTGTCCACCAGATAGACACCGACAGTCTCCTGGTTTTGCTCGTCCAACAATGTGATCACAAATGCTTCCGCTGGCATCAATTGCACTGCCGCTCGATGAACCGCCACGTAAACCTTTTCCGGATCCTGGCTGGCTTGAGCGATCTCCTGGCTGGCGCGGTGCAGGATGGCACGTCGTTCCGTCGCCTGAATTGCGTCTTTGTACAGACGGGTGTTTTCAATTGTCGTAGCTGCCTGGCTAGCGAATGCACTGACCAGGCGGACACTTTCTTGAGTAAAGAAATCTGGCTTTTTGCCATCGATGGCCAGGATCCCGATGACGCGATCACGAACGATCATCGGCACACCCAACCACGAAAGAATATGATTGTGAGGTTTTTGACGAAAACTGGGATATTGTTGTGGAGCATTCCCCAAGATCAAAGGTGACCGTTGCTGGACGACCAGTGTGTTCGGATTATCGCCGGGGATGGGGAAGCGCATACCAAGTATGGCAGATGGGTCTGCCCAGCCTTGTCCACCGACAATCTCCAAATAGTCATCTTTCATGATGAGTACCGAGGCGCTGTCATAAGGGACAACCCGGGCAAGTTGGTCCAGGATGAGTTGAACTGCGTGACTCTGATCCAAGGTGGAAGCAACCACTGCAGCTGCTTCACGTAGAGTTTCAGATTCCTGGAGGCGGCGTTGTTCAGCTTCATATAAGCGGGCATTCTCGATCGCAATTGCCATCTGCTGAGCCAGTAACTGGGCAACGCGCACATCATCCTCTGAAAAGAAACCGAGCTTGATACTGTCGGCCATCAGCACACCGATCATGCGCTGGCGGGCAATGAGTGGCACCGCCAGAAACGAGCGCACGTGTTTGGCACCGGGAACCCAAATCCACCCCGGATACTCCCTTACATCGGCGATGATAAGCGGGTTGAGGTCTTGGGCCATCTGTTCCAGGATGGGACTGGCTTTCAGTAGTTTATTGGCTGCCAGGCTTGTCCTTTTTTCCTTAACGTAATCCATGCCAGCAATCAAGTCTGGCTGTCCCTGGTCTCCCAGAAGGAGCACCGACGCTGTATCGAAGGCGAATAGTTGTTTAAGCTGATCTAGCATTCGCCTAACAACTTCATTGACATCCAGGCTTGCAGATACAACTTGAGCCACCTGGCGGAGCGTCTCGGCCTCCTGGCGGCGGCTGTGCTCTGAATCAAACAAGTGCAACTTTTCAATCGTAGTTGCAAGCGTACCTGCGATGGTATTGAGCAAGAGCTCATCATCTTCGCTGAAGAAGTTGAGTTGACGGCTTTCGGCATTGATCACACCGATCACCTTCTCACCCACTTTGATTGGAACGCATAATTCAGATAGGGTTTCGGGGACGGAGCTCAAGTAGTGTGGATCATTCCGTACATCCGGAGCCCGATACGGCTCCCCGGTGGAAGCGACATACCCCATAATCCCTTCTGAAAGTGGGATGGTGGCCATCGCTTCGAAGGATTCGCCTTGATATGAAGAATGGGGTCGTAATACCTGACGTACCTGGTCAAACAAAGCCACACCAAAATCATCCACATAAACTGAATCGCCAATAATCTTGGTTATCTGCTCGATCAATTGATCAACACTGGTTGCCCGTGCGGAAGCCATTGAAACGGTATGCAAAACAGTTAATTCCTTTACCTGTCGCTGCAAAGCATCGTCAGCCTGTTTGCGGCTGATCGCAATTGCTACCTGCGTAGACACAAACTCAAGCATGTGTTGATCGCGTTCGCCGTATGCATCCGGATCAGTATAATGCTGAACAACCATAACGCCGATTGGTTTCCCCTCAATTACAAGCGGCACACCCAGCCAAATCGCAGATGGCACTCCAAGCAGTTTTACTGCACCCTGTCGCTCCAATTCGTCATGAATCGCTTGTGTACATAACAAGGATTTGCCGGTCCTCAAGACATAGGCAGTTAATCCTTGTCCGGGCTGAATTTCATTCAGATATGGCTCATCCCGGTCATCTTTAAAATAGGGAAAGCGCATTACATTATGGTCTGCATCAAAAAGTGTGATATAGAAGTTGTTGGAAGGCATCACCGATGAAATAATTGTATGGATCTTCGGAAACAGGTCTTTTAATGACTTGGTTGTCTCGGTTGCAATGGCAATCCGGTATACTGCTTCCTGGAGATCTTGCGCCTGTTTTCGTTCGGTAATGTCGCGGAATAGAACCAGCGACACCAATGAATCCTGAAAATGGATAGGCGCTGCCGTCACGTCCACATCAATGCTTGTTCCATCAACGCGGATAAATTTTTCCTCTGTGACAGGAACAACTTTTCCCCCAATAATTTGCTGTCGGGTGCGCTTCATAACCATTTTACGATAATCCGGGTGGACGAAATCCAACATTGGCCTGCCAATAATATCTTCTGGTTTTGCTGCTCCCAAGATTTTCATTGCAGCTGTATTAACCAGCAGGATCTTTCCAGCGCCATGGACGGCTATCGCATCGGGGGAGAGGTCAAACAACTGGCGGTAGCGTTCTTCGCTTTCCGCAAGAGCCATCTCAGCCTGCTTGCGTTCTGTAATATCGAACATGATCCCTTGCCAGAATGATGGACGGCC
>CAISEG010000079.1 GCA_903884265.1 uncultured Anaerolineales bacterium
CGCCGCGCCCCGGTCCCGGCAGAAGCGCCAGCATTTGTGCGCGATGTGCTCGGTCCCATGATCATCTTTGAAGGCGATACCGTCCCCGTGTCGGCCATGCCTGTGGATGGCACTTTCCCGACCGGTACAACCAAATGGGAGAAGCGTAATATTGCCTTGGAGATCCCGGTCTGGGAATCCGAACTGTGCATACAGTGTGGCAAGTGTGTCTTTGTCTGTCCGCACGCAGTCATCCGGCATAAGGTGTTTGACAAGAAATTCCTCGAGAATGCCCCGAAGACCTTTAAGTCCATGGACTCCAAGTTCAAGGAATTCCCTGGCATGGCGTACACCGTCCAGGTGGCGCCTGAGGATTGCACCGGCTGCACGTTGTGCGTGGAAGCCTGCCCAGCCAAGGATAAAACCAACCCTGCCCGCAAAGCCATCAACATGGCCTCACAGCCACCATTGCGTGAGACCGAAGTTCCCAACTGGGAGTTCTTCCTGTCGTTGCCTGAAGTTGACCGCACAACTATTAACCTCGGTACAATCAAGAATTCACAATTGCTCGAACCACTCTTCGAGTTCTCAGGAGCTTGCGCAGGATGCGGTGAAACACCCTATATCAAACTGATGTCGCAGTTGTTTGGCGATCGCGCAATTATCGGCAATGCAACTGGTTGTTCTTCCATCTACGGCGGTAACCTGCCAACAACGCCTTACACATTCAACAAAGAAGGCCGCGGGCCGGCGTGGTCAAACTCGCTATTCGAAGACAATGCTGAGTTCGGCCTGGGCTTCCGCTTGACGCTGGACAAACAACTCGAATATGCCCGCGATATCCTGCCAACCTTCGTCAACGAACTCGGCCAGGACCTCGTAGATAGCCTGGTCAAAGCCGACCAGACCACCGACCTGGGAATCAAGCAGCAACGCGATCGTGTCGAAGCGCTTAAGCAGAAACTCGCCAGCTCCAAGAACCTGCAAGCCAAGAACCTGGCTGCCGTCGCTGACTCGTTTGTCAAGAAGTCGGTTTGGATCGTCGGTGGTGATGGGTGGGCTTATGACATTGGCTACGGTGGTCTCGACCATGTTCTCTCCACCGGCCGTAATGTTAATCTGCTAGTGCTTGACACGGAAGTCTACTCGAATACCGGCGGTCAGGCATCCAAATCCACGCCGCGCGGCGCTGTGGCTCGCTTTGCAGCCTCAGGCAAGGGTCTTTCCAAGAAAGACCTGGGCCTGATGGCCATTGCCTACGGTTATGTCTATGTGGCCCGCGTTGCCATGGGCTACAGTGACCAGCACACACTGAAAGCCTTCATCGAAGCTGAGTCCTACGATGGCCCGTCCATCATTATCGCATACAGCCACTGCATCTCACATGGCATTGACATGGCCAAGGGCCTCGAACAACAGAAACTGGCTGTTCAGTCCGGTCTCTGGCCGCTCTACCGCTTCGATCCGCGTCTGGCTGCGCAAGACAAGAATCCGCTGCAGATTGATTTCAAAGAACCGACTATTCCGGTCGAGCAATATATGTACAATGAGACTCGCTTCCGCATGTTGACCCAGAGCGACGAAGAGCGGGCTGAGACCCTCCTCAAACTTTCCGGCGAGGACGCCAAGGCCCGATGGAACTTCTACTCCCAACTTGCCGCCATGCACTACGGTGGGACCCCGGAAGAGAAATAAAGTGTTCAAAATGGGACAGAGTTTCCTCTGTCCCATTTTTCAAAACAAACTCAACAAAGGAGTAAGAAATGGTTGACCTTTCAACGACCTATCTTGGTCTCAAACTCAAGAACCCTCTGGTAGCATCTGCCTCGCCATTGTCGGAAAAAGTGGAAACTGCCAAAAAACTGGAAGAAGCCGGGATCGCAGCCATCGTGATGTACTCGCTATTTGAAGAACAAATCATCCACGAAAGCCTTGAGTTGGACCATTTCCTTTTTTATGGCACAGAATCTTCAGCTGAGATCGACTCGTTCTATCCCCAGAGTGGAAAGTACACACTCAAAGCAGACGCCTATATTGAAACGCTCAAGAAAATCAAACAGGCCGTCAGTATCCCTGTCATTGGCAGCCTGAATGGCGTCTCCACCGGCGGCTGGATCAAATATGCCAAGGTAATTGAAGATGCAGGTGCGGATGCACTGGAACTCAACCTCTATTTCCTCCCTACCGACCCGGCTATGACTTCCACCCAGATCGAAGAGAACTACCTCACCCTTGTCCGGAATGTACGCAAAAGCATTAAGATCCCCCTTGCTCTGAAGCTCAGCCCTTTCTTTACTGCCATCCCCAACATTGCCAAACGCCTGGTCGAAGCTGGCGCAAATGGTCTGGTACTCTTCAACCGCTTTTACCAGCCTGATCTTGACCTGGAAACCCTGGAAGTTACCCCGAACCTGGTCCTGAGCACATCGAACGAGTTGCGCCTGCCATTGCGCTGGATCGCCATTCTCTACGGGCAGGTCCAAGCCGACCTCGCGCTCACCAGTGGTGTCCACACAGCTGAAGATGTAATTAAAGCCTGTATGGCTGGTGCCAGCGTGGCAATGACAACCTCGGAACTGCTTGCAAATGGAATTCGCCAAGTCCCCAGTATATTGGCTGATATAGAAAAGTGGATGACCGGGCACGAATACGAGTCGATCATGCAAATAAAAGGCAGCCTGAGCCAGAAGTCGGTGAAAGAACCAGCCGCTTTTGAACGTGCTAATTACATGAAAGTGCTCAATTCCTTCAAATCCTTGCCATAGCAATAACGGCCTTAAATATAAAACAGCCCCTGCAATGCAGGGGCTGTCCTTTTCTATGAGTGCAGACGGAACCGGTTATTCGATAGCCTCAGGTTCCCCGCCAGACTTCTTTTGCCGGAAGGTAATACGTCCGCGGGTTAGATCGTAGGGAGACATCTCAACCTTTACATGATCTCCGAGCAGGATACGGATATAGTACTTGCGCATTTTGCCCGATAGATAGGCTAAAATCTCGTGCCCGTTATCGAGCCGCACCCGAAATTGAGTCCCGGGTAAAGCCTCGACAACCAGCCCTTCAACCTGAATTTTTTCTTCTTTAGCCATAAAACCTCCAGTCCCGTACCGCTGGTTTACTCAAAGTCCTTATAAGCACGCCGCTTGTAACGTCGAATAGCCTTCTTTTGATCCATCCGGCGTTGCTCACTTTTGGATACAAACCAGCGCTTGCGACGAACTGTGCTCAAGACACCGTTCTTAACAATCTTTTTGCGGAAGCGCTTGAGCAATTGATCTTGTGACTCATTATTGCGTAAATTAACGACCGTCAACTGCCTCACCTCCTTTCATGTGTAGGATTAAACAAAAACTCGGCTTATCACAGACACAGCCGAGGGCGCGTAAAACCTGGATGATCAATAACCTATCCTGAAGAATTTTACGCTGTACACACTCCTTGACTGCCAGGGAAACCGATCAAAACGGCAATCGAAACGGACTGGTCTGTGAACGAAAGGATTATACCTTAGGAACGAACTGATGAGAAGAGAAATGAAAAAGTCTCTTTGGCAATGACCTACTCTCCCAGGCAGTTACCCACCAAGTACCATCGGCGCTGACGAGCTTAACTTCCGGGTTCGGGATGGGACCGGGTGTACCCTCGTCGCTCAAATC
>CAISEG010000080.1 GCA_903884265.1 uncultured Anaerolineales bacterium
CACCATCCAGACAGCTCCCTTTAACGGTTTCGCCCGGCTGGCGCGTACCACCGCCAGGACGATAATACCTACCACCAGAAGCCACGAGAAAGTGGCCAGTCCTTGAAGAACGCTAGCAATATTCATAGGAACTCCTTATATGCTTTGGATTGAATTAAGATGATTATACCGGATACAAGCGCTAATAATGGGCGGACACCGGCACTCCCCCAAAACTCAAGTCCGCTCGATTAATATACCAAATTTTAGCCTGGATTTAAAGATGAAAGGGGAAAAATAGTTCAGATCAGCTGCGGAAATTCAATAAGGCTTTCACGATGCGTCCGGCTGCCTGCCCATCCCCGAACGGATTCACAGCCTTCGCCATTTTTACGTAGGCATCTGGATGATCCAGCAACCGGTTGGCGGTGCGGACGATCATCCGGCTTTCCGTTCCAACCAGTTTTAGCACCCCTGCTTTTACTCCTTCCGGGCGCTCGGTCACAGCGCGCATCACCAAAACGGGGATCCCAAAGGTTGGGGCCTCCTCCTGGATACCACCTGAATCGGTCAGGACAAGGGCTGCCCGCTTGATCAGATGCACCATCGGCAGGTAATCCAACGGCGGGAGGAGGGTAATGTGCGGCACATTTCCGAGCAAACGCATCACCGGTTCCTGCACGTTCGGGTTGAGATGCACCGGATAGACAATTTCCACACCCCCGCGTTCAGCCAATTCCTTCAACGCAGCGCAGATATTCTCCAGCGGTTGGCCAAAATTCTCGCGCCGGTGGGCAGTAACGAGGATTAGTCTCGTCATGTTGGGTCGAATCGTCTTCAAACCCA
Source organism: uncultured Anaerolineales bacterium (assembly GCA_903884265.1). Lineage (GTDB taxonomy): Bacteria > Chloroflexota > Anaerolineae > Anaerolineales > Villigracilaceae > UBA877. The sequence continues at coordinate 826 of CAISEG010000080.1, forward strand.
GATTCTCAAGACTTTCTGGCGAATGATTTTCAGGATCAATACCAAGTTTCTCAAGCAACTCCGTTACTTCCCGGGGCGCGGTTTGTTTTACAACCAATTGAAGGGCGTCGATCACCGGATTGCCGGTCAATGCGATGGCTGAATCAGGCACGCCCTCACGCAGGAGGTTCTGGCGCGCCCATTCGGTGGGAGCAAAATGCAAGTCCGCGACAACGCCAGCCACGCGCCGGTTGATCTCTTCGGGAAAAGGCTGCCATTTATCGTGGGTGCGCAATCCTGCCTCAACGTGCCCCACCCGGATGCGGCGGTAATATGCCAACAGCGAAGTGATCGCGGCCGAGGTGGTATCGCCCTGCACCAACACCCAATCCGGTTTCAGGTCTACCAGGACCGGGTCGAGGTCCCGAAAGATACGGGCGCTCAGTGCCGCCAGGGATTGGTCAGTCTGCATCAGGTCGAGATCCACATCCGGTTGGATGTCAAACAGAGTCAAAACCTGGTCAAGCATCTCGCGGTGCTGGGCGGTCACGCAAACAAACGACTCCATGCCCGGCGTGCGTTTGAGTTCTTGCACGACCGGAGCCATTTTCACGGCTTCAGGGCGGGTGCCAAAGACAGAGAGGATGCGCATGGTCAGCAATCAGGAACCAGTATTATGGGATCAATTCTTCCCAACGCCGAGGCGAAACAGCTTAAAGCCTGCCGCCTGCCATTGCGCAGGATTCCAGGCGTTGCGCATGTCAACGAGCAGGCGGGTTGGAGACTTTTTGGCAAGGTCTTTGGGACTCAAGGCAACGAACTGCGCATGATGAACGAGCAAAACAATGCAATCCGCATCCCGAACAGCTTCCTCGAGCGTATTAACGCAGGTAATGCCGGGCAATCCCTCCAGCCTGAACGGCTCAAAGGCCTTGACAATGGCTCCTTCTTCCTGGAGTAAATGGACCACTTCGGCAGCCGGGCTTTCACGCAAGTCATCCACATCGGGCTTGAAAGCCAGTCCCAGGGCGGCAATCTTCCTGCCGTGCAAATCACCGATCGCCTTTCTAACCAGTTCCAGGGCAAAATGGGGTTGGGAATCGTTGACGCGTCGGGCGGCAGAAATCAATGTGCTCAAATCAGGCGCACTCTCAACCAAGAACCAGGGATCCACACTGATGCAGTGACCGCCCACGCCCGGACCTGGGTTGAGGATCTTGACACGCGGGTGCAGGCTGGCGATCTTGATCGCCTCCCATGCATCCACGCCAAACCGTTCGGCCAGGCGGGAAAATTCATTGGCTATGGCGATATTGATATCGCGATACGTATTCTCCATCAACTTGACCATCTCGGCAGTGGTTGCATCGGTGATGACAATCTGTCCCTTCACGAAAATGGCATACAGGTCCCGCCCTGCCTCAGCGGATTCAGACGTGACCCCGCCAATGACACGCGCATTCTCGATCAGTTCGCGCAAGATCTGACCCGGAAGAACACGTTCCGGCGAATAGGCGAGTTGGAAGTCAACACCTGCTTTTAAGCCCGATTTTTCCAGGATGGGGATCAACAGGTCAATGGTGGTACGCGGCGGCGAGGTGGATTCGAGCACCACCAAGTTGCCCTTGCGCAAGACCGGGACAATGGCCTGGGTGGCAGAGGTGACAGCACGCATATCGGCCAATTTGTACTTCTGGTCCTTATGCTCGCCAAATTTGTCGTTGTAAAAGGGCGTCGGGACCGCGATTATAAAAGCATCCGCTTCCACCGGCGATTCGTTAATGGTCAGGTTGCCGGTTTTAAGCGCGGCCTCAAGAGCCGCGTGTAATCCAGGCTCGTGGATATGGATCTCGCCTTTGCGCAAAGTGGCAAGAACAAGCGGATTCACATCCACGCCAACGACCCGAAGACCATGCGTTGCAAAAGTGGATGCAGTGGGCAGGCCGATATAGCCCAACCCGAGGACACATATCTTGTTGAATTTCACAGGAACTCCTGGATGGTATGACGACTTGAGTCGCCTCAATAACGGTTGAGGTTGTCACAAGGGCTTTTGACGAACCAGAGCTGTATTCTACCCTAAACCTCCCTGCTCGTAAAACTGTACCGCCTCGATCAACGTATACATATGTAGCGGCGAGTCTGCCGAATGGATGTATAATCATTTTGTCGAATCCTGAAAGGACCGGCTATGGAAATTCTCTTCAACCCCAATATCGCCTATATTCTCCTGGTACTCGGCTCTGTCCTGTTGTTGATGGCTATCGTCACTCCTGGAACACATCTGCTGGAGGGTGGAGCCCTTTTCATGCTGGCTCTGGCAGCATATGCCATCTACAATCTCGGTTTCAACGCTTGGGCGCTGATCTTACTCGCCTTGAGCCTGGTTCCGTTCGTGTACGCCATCCAAAAACCCAAGCGCGAACTTTTCCTGGCTTTGAGCCTCCTGGGGGTCATCATTGGTTCAGTCTACCTGTTCCCATCGAACGGATGGCTGCCGGCAATCAACCCGCTGGTGGCAATCATTGTTTCAGCTCTCAGCGCCGGCTTTTTATGGCTGGTCGTGCGCAAGGGTATCCAGGCACATCACGCCCATCCGCTGCAAGACATGTCAACCTTGATCAGCAAAACTGGCCAAGCCAAGACCGAGATCTACGAAAGCGGTTCAGCGCAGGTCGCTGGGGAATTGTGGTCCGCCCGCAGCGAGAAATCCATCCCAGCGGGCAGCCGCGTGCGTGTGGTCAGCCGCGAAGGATTTGTCCTGGTCGTCACGCTTGACGAGCAGTTAAAGAAGTAATTCGTTCTTTCCAAAAGGAGAAAATATGTCATCTCAATTAACAACCGGACTTTGCATCGTCGCCTTCATTGTCGTGGTGCTGGTGGTTTTCCTAATGAATGCCATCCGCATCGTCAACGAATACCAGCGCCTGATCGTCTTCCGCCTGGGCCGCTGTATCGGCACAAAAGGTCCCGGCCTGGTACTGCTCATCCCGGTCATTGACCGGGCGGTTAAAGCGGACCTGCGCGAGCAGGTGCGCGAGGTACCACACCAGGTATCCATCACCAAGGATAATGCCCCCATCTCGATCGACTTCCTTTGGTATTTTAAGGTGATGGACCCCACCCTCAGCGTTGTCGGCGTGGGGAACTTCGAACTCTCAGCAGCCGGTATGGCCACCACCACTCTACGCTCCGTCATCGGTGGCATTCCGCTGGATGAAGTGCTCTCGCAGCGTGAACACATCAACCAGACCCTGCGCGCCAAGCTGGACGAAGTGACAGAGCGCTGGGGTGTCAAAGTGACCAATGTTGAAATCCGCGAGATCATCCCGCCCAAGGACGTTCAGGATGCCATGAATAAGCAAATGTCAGCCGAACGGATCCGCCGTGCTGTGGTTACAGAATCGACAGGTACCCGCGAGGCTGCCATCAACGTGGCCGAAGGTGAGAAGCAGTCAGCCATCCTGAAGGCTGAAGGCTCGAAACAGGCGGCCATATTGGAAGCTGAAGGCCAGAAGCAGGCCCAGGTGTTTAAAGCCGAAGGTTTCTCGGTAGCCCTGGAGAAGATCTTTGCAGCTGCCAAGACCATTGACCAAAAGACGATGACCCTGCAATACTTTGAGACCCTCAAGAGTATTGGTACGGGCGCCTCCACCAAGTTCATCTTCCCGATGGAATTTACCAGCATGATCGATAATTTCGTCAAAGGGAAGGAAAAGTAAGCCGCAAAAAGATAACAGGAAAGAGTAAAATAGAAGCCTCTCGCATCCCTGCGGGAGGCTTCTTTACTACAGGATATAACAGTCTTTATGGAAATCCTTCCCGCTACCCTCCGTGACCTCGGCAGCCTACGCCGCGTGGAACAGGCCTGTTTTCTCAAGGACGCCTGGCCGTTGCTTGACCTGATCGCCGTTCTGACCTGGCCGGAAATTGTCCGGCTTAAGGCAATCGAAGACGGTCAAATGGTCGGCTTTATCGCCGGTGATCCGCATCCTTCGGAACAAATGGCCTGGATCGCCACGGTGGGCGTTCTACCCGAATACCAGCGGCGAGGCATCGGGCGGGCGTTGTTGCAGGAATGCGAGAAGCGGCTAACCCAACCGCGCATCCGCCTGTGCGTGCGGGCTTCCAACGAAACGGCCATCCACCTCTATCAGCAGGAAAGCTACCTGGCAATGGATACGTGGCGGGAGTATTACAATGACAACGAGAATGCACTGGTGATGGAAAAGATAAGATAGCGGGAACGCACCATCCTATTACGCCATGTCAATCCGGGAAGGTAATTGATGAACCAGGATTATCAAGACAATCAAGATTTGCTTTTGCGCTCGCTTTCCAGTTACATTCTTTTTTTGTTTACAGTGCAAGTGATTACGATTGGCATCAGTCTTCTTCAGATAAGGATTTCAGCCTGGCCAGCCCGCAGCATCCTTGGAATCTCAATGGCAGTTGGGCTGGTTTTCTTTTTAATGGGCAAGGGTCTGCCAAATTTACGGTCGTTTCAAAAACGGGCGCATCCCTGGCAGGCACCTTTTCTGGGATTTCTGGGGATTGCCACACTGACTTTTCTGCTCCTTTGGGTGGCAGCATATATCATGCCCGACCTTTCCTATGATGGGAATGCCTATCATATTCCTACACTGGCCATGTGGGATACGCGCGGATATATCCATTGGGTAAGTACAAATTACCTGGAGCCTATCATCAATGGATATCCAAAAGGCGCGGAGCTGGTTGCATACATTCTCGTTAAAGCATTTGGCAATTCCATCATTAATGCGGTCAATCTTGTTTTCCTCCCTCTCGGTATTTTAGGTATTGCCTATCTAGCCCGGTCGCTCGGGGCAGGGCGCTTGTTATCGGCTTGTGCGGGCGCGGCGTTTCTCTTAATCCCGATCAATATTAACCAGTCCGTCACCACCTATGTGGACTCGGCCTATGCATCCTGTGCTGTGGGATGTATTGCGATGCTCATCCACCTTTCAAAAGCCAAAAAACCGGAATGGAAGGGGATACTGGTTTTTGGCGCAGCGATGGGCCTGGCACTGAGTGTCAAGAGCACCAGCATCGTGTTAATCGGTCTTGCAATGCTCGCGCTGGTTGGGGTCTGGATCAAGGATGTTTTTTCCCCAACTTCCGCTCTTGCGAACCGTCCCGCAGCGCGCCAATTAGCAAAAACGAGTACTCGGAGGCTTGCCATCCTGCTCATAATCGCCTTGATCGCCTTGGCTGGAGGCGGTTACTGGTATATCCGCAACTACTTCATGACCGGGACTCCCCTCTATCCCGTTGGAGTGACCATCCTGGGGAAAACCATTTTTCCCGGTGTTTCAGTATCCGAAGCAATTTCTGAAAATTTCAACACCTTGTCGCAATTAAAATACGAGTCACCGATCCTCAAGGTTTTTTATACCTGGGCACAAGGGCTTACGACCTGGCCCGTTTCCATCAAGGGGTACGATACACGTGACGCCGGTCTGGGATTTTTATGGTTGTTCGGTTGTATCCCATCCATCGGCATTTCCTTTTTTTTCTTCCCGAAACTTACCCCTGCTCAAAAACGAAGCCTGCTTATTCTAGCAGGTGTAAGTGGTTTGGCTTTCCTCACCGCCCCCATGAATTGGTGGGCCCGCTATACGGTCTGGATCTACATGCTTGGCTTGCCTTGTTTCGCTCTTGTTTTAACAAGGTCCGTTCTTAATCAGAAGGCGAGGATTTGGCCAAGACGAGTTGCTTCAGTCTGGATGACAATTTGCCTGGGTTTGCTCTTATTCGAGGCAGCTTATTGCACGGTGGACGTTATCGCGTTGGCATCACCCGGATCCCTACGCAGCAATCTGGCGAATGCTTTTAAACCGGGTACCTGGGATTGGCCAACCAGTTACCTGTTCCCGGATATGCAAGGCACCATATTGGAGAATATTCTCACCCAAAGTGGGACCGTGGAGATAGGCCCCCATGGCAATATGGAATTCTGGCGCTATGTGGGGCTGGTCGGGCAACTCTCTCAACCCATCGGTGCCAGGCACCTAGCATTCATCAGCGAGACGCAGGGTAAAAATGAGCAGGTCGGGCCAGATATCAAATACGTTATCTGGGATGAGAGTGTGCCCCTGCCATCCAACCTGGCCTCCCGGGCAGACACCATTACACCGGCAGCCGGATTCCTAATCCTGAGTCTGCCTTAAATGAAACGTTATCGAAAATTTACTTGTTACGCTTTATAATACCGGTTATGCCTTCGGGAAAATTGCTGCCTCCTGTTTGGATTGAAACTCCTACTGCTCTATCAAAACTGGCAGATGCATTGGTTGTTGAACCGCGCCTGGCTGTGGATACTGAATCCAATTCCCTGCACGCTTACCGCGAACAGTTGTGCCTGATCCAGTTCTCCACCCCTCAAACCGATTACCTGGTGGACCCCCTGGTTCTGCACGATGAACTACCCATCCTTAAGCCGCTTTTTGCTGACCCGGCCATTGAGAAAATTTTCCACGCGGCAGAATACGACATTATTTGCCTGAGGCGTGATTTCGATTTCAGCTTTGTCAGCCTGTTTGATACCATGCTGGCGGGGCGAATCCTCGGAAGGAGTGCGATCGGACTTGCATCCATCCTGGCCGAAGAATTTGGAATTGAACTGGATAAGCGC
>CAISEG010000081.1 GCA_903884265.1 uncultured Anaerolineales bacterium
CAGTTTGTCCACCTCGTCGAGCATGAAGACCGGGTTATGCGATTCGACACGGCGCAGAGCCTGCAAAATCCGTCCCGGCATGGCACCAATATATGTTCGGCGGTGGCCGCGGATCTCAGCCTCGTCGCGCACGCCGCCAAGCGAAATTCGCACAAATTTACGTTCCATGGCACGAGCAATGGATTGTCCCAGCGAGGTCTTGCCGACACCCGGAGGACCGACAAAACACAAAATCACACCTTCGCGCTCGCGGCGAATGAGATCCTTTGAAGCCTCGGCTTTCTCATCTTTGCGCTCAAGGCGTAACTTTCGCACAGCCAGGAACTCCAGGATGCGTTCTTTGACATCCTGCAAGCCGTAATGATCTTGATCGAGGATCTTGCGGGCATGGCTAATATCCAGATTATCGTTCGTACCTTGCGACCAAGGCAGTGTCACAAGCGAGTCAAGATAGGTGCGGATGACGCCATATTCAGCCGCAGCGGTGGGCAGCCGTGTCAGGCGGTCCAATTCACGGCGCGCCTGTTTCTCGGCTTCCTCAGGCATTTTGGCAGCATCGATCTTCTTACGAAACTCTTCCACCTCCACTGCCTGCTCATCGTTCTCGCCCAGTTCCTTCTGGATGGCCTTCATTTGCTCGCGCAGGTAGTATTCACGCTGGACCTTCTCGATTTCCGAGCGGGCCTGGTTCTGGATCTTTGCACCCAGTGAAAGTACCTCCGCCTCGCGCACGAGCAGGTCAACCAGTTTCTCAAGCTTGGCTTTGGTCGAGTCCAGTTCAAGGAGACTCTGGGCGTCCTTCAATTCGATTCGTTGGAAGTTGGCGATCGTGTAAGCCGTTTGGAGCGGGTCTTCGAGAGTGACGATCGACGCCACCAATTCGCGCGGGATGGAAGGAGTCAATCCGGATATCTGCTCGAACTGATCGCGGGCTGAACGGGCCAGCGCATCGATCTCCAACCCGGTCTCCACCAGTTCCGGAAGAACTTCGATGCGGGCTTTGAGATAAGGCTCCGTCTCCACAACCTCCACCACCCGGAAACGCATCAGCCCCTGCACAAGCAGCCGGATAGTATTATCCGGAGCGCGGAACAGTCGATGGACGGTGGCGATCGTGCCGATGGTATACAGGTCCGCCGGAGCAGGTTCTTCGATCTCCGGATTACGGGCTGCCACCAGACCAATGAGTTTTCCGGTCGTGACTGAAACTTCGTCCACCAGTTTGATCGAACGCGGCTGGCCGATGGTCAGGGGGACAGCTGTCTGGGGATAGACCACCACACCCCGCAGAGGCAGGATGGGGATGATCTCAGGGTATTTGATCGTCTCCCCAACCACAGCAGCAGGCTTAATCAGGTCTTGGTCCTGTTCTTCTTTCTTCTGAAGACGCGTAAAAATGGACGGCAGGAAGAGATCTTCAAGCGAGGTATCGTTATCTTGGAGCCAGTCGAATACATCGAGCGGACCGGTGTGCCAACGGGATGCAGTCATAAGAAAATAATCAACCTTTGATATTGATAGTGGTCGGTTTGATCTTGGGCATCACAACGATCAAAAAACCATCGTCATAATCGGCCTGGGCCTTACTCACATCCGCCCCGGCCGGGATCTCTATTGCTGTGCTGAATTCACCGAAACGGATTTCCATCTGATGGTAGGTGCGCCGCTCCGGTAATTCACTGCGCACGCCGCTGATGACCAGGAAGTTGTCTTCCACGTCGATCGAAAAATCAGTCTGGCGCATCCCGGCCACTTCCAACCGGACAACGAAGCTGGCATCCGTTTCGTAAACGTCGGTGGGCGGACTCCAGGCATAAGAGTGGACGCTGACCTGCCAGCCCATGGCGCGCATCCCGGAGAAGGAATGCTCGGTATGATAGCTTTTCGAAAGCAACGAAGACATAACTTCCTCCTTGCTCACCATATCGTTTCAAGCGGAAAATAATGCCATGCTTAAAGTGCGGCCTGAGCTGCCGCTAAAACATCGGCGTAATTTGGTTCCTCGCCGAGAGCAGGCATGTAGGCCGCATAAGTGATTTTTCCAGCCCGGTCCACCACAAATACCGCCCTGCGGAGAATACGCGCCTCTTTGATCAGGCAGGCATACTTCGTGCCAAAATCCACGCCCATATGGTCCGAAAGGACGGTTACCTGGTCCACACCAGCCGCTCCGCACCAGCGTTTTTGCGCAAAAGGTAGGTCCGCGCTAATAGCCAGGATGATAATATTCTTATCCAGGCTTGCTACTTCCTGGTTGAAATGGCGAGTTTCACGGTCGCAAACGTCGGTATCCAGCGACGGGAGAGCCGTAATGATGCGGACTTTACCGATTGTGTTCGCCAATCCGTTGAACGGGGTCCATTCGAGAGTCTGGACGGAAAACTCCGGTGCCACATCGCCCGGCTTCAGGTCCGTACCGAGCACAGTGACAGCCTGCCCTCTGAATTTAACGATTCCGAAACGTTCAGGTATCATTTTTCCTCCTGGCCATTATGGCCTCCCCCATTTCCGGGGGAAATGGTAGATAGTGCGGGTAAGGGGGAGCGCCCCTGGCGGGATTCGAACCCACAACCTACTGCTTAGAAGGCAGGTGCTCTGTCCGTTGAGCTACAGGGGCATGCGGGGCAACCTGCGGAAGGTAAATTCCGCACTCCGAAAAATCAAACAATATAGGGTTTCAAACCCTTATACACACGTGGACCAGCGATGGTTTTGAGAATCGTATCCGCCGGACGATTGAGTCGGGTACCAAGTTCCTCCACCGACAAGGGAACGTTCCCGTTCGCCAGCATCAAACGGAAAATAGCGTCGACCAGGGCTGTATGTTCATCGAGGAAACCGGGTTGTTTTGCACAATGGTTGATAAGCGTGTTCTGGAGGCCATCCAGCTGATGCACCTCAGCAGTCTCCGGATCCACCCAGTCAATCATCTGGCCCTCTGGCAGACCCGCAAAAGCTTCCTGGTGTTCAGCACATAACAGGCTCTGGAGGGCAACATGCCAGTTGGTATCGTTGATGCGCCACCAGTCAAAGTCAATGTGGAAAGGTGTCTGAAGAGTCGGTTTGATCAGGCTGAACTTTTTAACTTCAGGCATTTTCAGCCTCCGTTTCAGCGAGGCGGTAATGCAGGTCCCCGACATGTTTATAATTGGAACTGCTGGTCAGGAAAGCCAGCATCGCTCCCGGCGGGCAGCGGCGGATGATATTGAGCGCCGAGTATAATTCCTGCGCATGAACATGTCCCTGCACATTGAGCTTCACCAATTCGCGCATTATTTCGCCAACCAGTTGCTCGAACGACAGGTGCTGTTTGGCAACCTGCTCGCAGGATTCATCCACTGCGGAAGGATCGGGAACTGCAACAACCATGCGTTCGTTGAACTCGGTCGTAAGGTTTTGCTTGAGCATGGCAAAGACGATCCGGCCATCGCTGCCAACCAGCACCGTCCTCACCCAATCACGCGTCGGGCGACGGGTCTTGGGAGTTATGATTACCTGCCCGGGCTTTTTACCTTTTTCTAGCGAGATCAGGCTGCCAGGAATCAATCCGTATTTCTGGTAAAGCGCACCCAAACCATGAACATAGCCATGCTGGCGCACAACCCAGGCTGGCATTTCTTCCTTGGACTGTCCATCTACAAGTGTAAAGCGCACTCGCGGTGACTCGTAGGCGGTCGGGAAAAGATTCCGCACGCGAGCTGACACCGGCAATGTGCCGGAGCGCCAGTGGGGGTAACTCAGGCTGATGGTTGCCTCGCTCACCTCTCCGAGGGGTGGAACATTTTCGGCCAGTTCATCGTCCAGTTCGGTTTCGAGAGCCAGCATTTCGCTCGTCAGGAGAGAGCGGTTGTAGGGGATGTCAATATACCGTAAAAGCAGCGGGATTTGTTGAACATCCTGCGGCTCGAGCCGTTTTAAAAACCACAGGACCTCGCCCGCCGGACCTACTTCATCAAAACGGCCGTCATCCTGCAGGGCATGATTCATTGAAAACTCGATCAACTTGGGATTGACATGCCCTGAGATCTCCAACTGCTCGATCAATGTCGTTGTGGTCAGCGGCTTACCTGCTGCCTCATCCAGAACGGCTTCGGCCAGGTTGAGCTGGCCAACATTGATATCCACCATGAGCGCACACGGGAACCAGCGTGCAGCAACTTTCACCAGATCGTCATCTGCAGACAATGCTTTATCCAGTTTCTGCTCAAGTTCCGTTCCGTGGGTTTTGATCACGTTTTCCGGGTTGAGGGTTTGGTCGTCAATGGCTATTTCCACAGGCTGGTTCAACTTGTGGTTCGCCAGCCCCGCCGCCAACAGGCGTGAACTCCCGCCATCGAATACGACTTCGATGACTTCAAATTCGCTAAAAGCGGGATTTACTCCGGGACGGAGGCTGGTGACCTTCCCTTTTTTCCAGGCGAAGGCCGGAAAGACCAGATCATCCCCCACTTTATAATGCCCTTCGGGCAAATACACCCTGCCAATTGAGTTCCGTTGTTTGGCCAGTGCTTCACGCTCGCTGCGGATGCGTTCGTCGACCAGAACCGGAACAAGTTCCTTCTCTGTGAGAGGTGTCTCGTTCTCGAATAGATAGGTGCTAAGGAATTCCAAGTCTTTCTTGCCGAGGGAAAAAGTCTGCCAATAGTCCGGAGGCAAAGTGAAAGGAACGCTTGCCATAAACTGCCTTTGATTTTAGATTACCCACAGGGGGTTAATAACCGCTGGAAAAAACATTGGATGGAACATCCTGAACATGATAATTATACCCTACCTTGACAGGCCATCTCGCTTGACTTACGATAGGCTTGGGAATTTTCCGTGATGGAAGCTAAGGATGTGCTGGATGGGTCTTCCCGCCCGACAAGCTCGATCCCCTGTTCCCACGGTGATTCCTGCGAATCCTTGATTTCAGTAGAGGTCACGATGCGCATCGGCATGATGGCAGATGTCTACAAGCCGCACGTCAGCGGGATCACCAATTACATTTCCTTGAACAAACAAGTTTTGGAACAGGCCGGCCACGAGGTCTTTATTTTTACCTTCGGAGACCTCGACTACCCGGACGAAGAGACGAACGTCATCCGTTCTCCGGGCCTGCCCCTGGTGGATACCGGATATTTCCTTAATTTCCGCTACAGCCGCAAGGCAAAAGCCCTGCTCCAGACAATGGATTTGGTTCACGTTAACCATCCATTTCTCAGCGGACGGCTGGCTCTGAACTATTGTCGCCCGTTGCATATCCCGATTGTTTTCACAAATCACACCCGTTACGATCTTTACGCACAGGCATACATGCCACTCCTGCCCGAAGAGATCAGTGACAGCTTCCTGCAGAGCTACATGCCGCCCTTCTGTACTGCCGTGGACCTGGTCATCTCACCCTCCCCCGGGATGGTAGATGTTCTGCGGAAACTGGGGGTCACCTGCCCGATCGAGGTGGTACCCAATGGCGTCGAACTGGACCGGTACCGGCAGGTTTGGGAAGACTGCCGCCTCGAATTTGGCTTTACACCTGAAGACATCCTGTTGGTCTATTCCGGGCGGCTCGGGCCGGAAAAAAGCGTGGACTTTCTTTTACGGGCTTATGCAGGCGCGGCCGAGGCCGTGGAACACCTCCATTTGCTCATCATCGGCGGTGGACCGGAGGAGGAAGCCTTGAAAAAACTGGCTGCCGAAATCCAGGTTGCAGACCGGGTTCATTTCTTCGGCATGGTCGCCTATGATAAGATGCCGCAATACCTGGCGATGTGCGACGTTTTCGTGACCGCCTCAGTGACTGAAGTTCATCCCCTTTCGGTCATCGAAGCCATGGCAACCGGACTACCCGCCCTGGGGATCCACTCGGTGGGAGTGGGTGATACCATCGAGGATTCCATCACCGGGTTTCTTGCGAGCCAGAGCCAGGCCGCTTATGCCGCCAAACTGACCCGCCTGTGCCTCGACCGCAACCTGCGCCACAAAATGGGACTGGCCGCCCGCAGGGCCTCGGAAAAATACGCAATCGAACATGCCATAAAGATCATGCTTGCTCACTATGAAAGGCTGGTCTTGACGACCCAGCCGCGCAGGCGCAGCTTGAGCGCGCGCCTGCGGAGTTTGGTGGAGAAAATGCGCACATGAGCACCCACACGCAGGTCGTCGGTCGCTGGGGTGAAGATACTGCCGCCCAATACCTGGCGGCCAACGGCTACACAGTCTTAGCGCGCAACGTTCACAGCGCACACGGAGAGATCGACATCATAGCCAGCAAGGACGGCCTGCTTATCTTCGTTGAGGTCAAGACACGCAGTTCGCACACGTTCGCCTATCCCGAAGATTCGGTCACCCGCCGCAAACAGGCCTACCTGCTCTCCGCCGCCGAAGATTATCTCCAGGCGCACCCCGAAAGTGGGGATAGCTGGCAGTTTGACGTTATTGCCGTGGAAGGCGCGCCCGGCGGGAAAGCGCAAATCGATCATTTTGAGAATGTCATCGAATAGACCCTCACCCTCGACCCCTTCGCGCACCACACCCAAAAGGCTGCTTTCTAGGGTAGGGGGAAAATATCCCCTTGTCGTCATTGTCGGGCCAACTGCGGTCGGTAAGACCGATATTTCCATTCAACTTGCCGAACAGTTGGGCGGGGAGATCGTCTCGGCGGATTCGCGCCTCTTCTATCGCGGCATGGATATCGGCACCGCCAAGCCCACCTCGGCTGAACGCCTGCGCATCCCACACCACCTGATCGATGTAGCCGATCCAGATGAGTCTTGGAGCCTGGCCGTCTTTCAACGCGCAGCGGCAGATGCGATCGGAGACATCCACAGGCGCGGCAAAATTCCATTCCTGGTGGGCGGTACGGGGCAATACATCCACGCGGTGACACACGGCTGGTCCCCGCCCACCACGCAGCCCAACGCCCCTTTGCGGGCGGTGCTGGAAGAATTGGCAAAATCCCAGGGGAATGATTGGCTGCATCAACGCCTGGCGCTGCTCGACCCGCCCGCAGCCCTGGCAATTGATCCGCGCAACCTGCGCCGGACGGTGCGGGCATTAGAGGTGGTCTTATCCACCGGTCTGAGATTCTCGGACCAGCGCGGGCAAGGTGCGAGTCCCTACCGCCTGCTGACCATCGGCCTGATCCGCCCGCGCCCGGAGCTCTATGCCCGGGTGGACACCCGCATCGAAGCCATGTTCGCCGCCGGATTACTGAACGAGGTGCGCAACCTGCTAGCCAAGGGCTATTCACCTGACCTGCCGACAATGTCGGCTATCGGCTACCGTGAATGCGCCCTCGTGCTGCAGGGCATGATGAGCCTGGAGGATGCCAAGATGCAGATGCGGCGGCTGACGCGCATTTTCGTGCGGCGGCAAGCCAACTGGTTCAAAGCACAGGATGCGGAGATCCACTGGTTCGAGGCAGGAGAAGGAATTGTGGGTGATATTAAAAAAGGGATCTGCGCGTTCCTTGAAAAAAAGAGGGTTGTCTAAAAAGGGGAAGCTAAGCAATGGATTCTTTACAACACCACTAGCGAACGCTGCGCGATTTGCCAAAAATAGCGCGATAATAAAAAATGAGTCTCAGCGACCCATGTCGCCTACCAGCCAATGGCGGCCGGAGGCCGCCTCGGACTGTCGCCAGTCCCGCCACTGCTGAGCCAATCCGTTGGCCGACTATCGTTTCTGTAATGACAATGTTAGAGATATGGAAAACACATGAGCAGCATTATTAATCCATCCGAGTTGACACCCCTCACTATTCATGAGTTCAAGCTGTTTGGGCCAGCACGAGTGAACCAAGTGAAGACGTTTGCTTATCTCGATACCGGTGCTAATCACATCACCATTTCACCCAAGCTTGCCGAGG
>CAISEG010000082.1 GCA_903884265.1 uncultured Anaerolineales bacterium
GCGGCCAATTAGCCGATGGCAGGTCAGCCTCCAAGGCAGCCAGGTAGATCGCATCCCCTTCACGATAGAGGTAAAGGCCTTCGGTTAGGTCCACTTGCTTGGGAGCTGGTTTGGGAATCGGTGACTCTGAGCTCGGAGTAATAAAGACCTCTGCACGTTTCAGAGTATTGAAATCCAGGTTGCGCAGATTGGGCCGTAATGTTTCCATTGCCTTGCGGATGACATTTCGGCGCAGTCCGCCCGGTATTTCCTCCAGGAGGGAGCCTCGAAAAGCTACATAATCAGCCTCAGCTTTCAAGACCACCTTCGACCAGACCGAGTCAACCGCATCTACCAGGGCTTCATGGTCTCCGGCAAGCGCTTCGCCTGTGCGCAGCAGTGTGATCTTGAACCCCGGATTGTACTTCTCGAGTTCGGGGATCAGGCTGTGGCGCAACCGGTTGCGGAAGTAAGTTTCGTCGGCATTGGATGGGTCATAAACAGGCTGGAGATCATGTTCGCGGCAATAAGCTACTGTCTCGTTTCTCCACAAGTGCAGGATGGGACGAACCAAAGGGATCTCCCGGTCGAATTCGGTCAGGATGGTGCGCCCCGCCATGCCTTTTAGTCCGCTCAAACCCGCGCCGCGCAGGAAGTGCATGAGGATCGTTTCCACCTGGTCGTCGGCATTGTGCCCGACCGCTACTACGCTGGCGAGGTGTGCCCGTGCCTGGGCAAAAAGAAAACGGTAGCGCAGCGTGCGGGCGGCTTCTTCTATTGAGAGTTTGTGTTCTTTAGCGTAACCTTGCACATCCGCGGACTCGCTCACAAAGGGCAGTTTCATTTGTTCCGCCATGCCGCGCACGAACTCAACCTCATAGTCAGCTTCGGGGCGGAGTTGGTGGTTGAAATGTGCCACGATGATTTTTAGATTGGGAACCTGACGCGCCAGGTGGAGCAGGCACAGGCTGTCCGGTCCCCCTGAGACACCGATGACGGCAATATCGTTAAAAGTCAAATCATGGGCGGCATACCGATCGCTCATCATTCCTCGGGGGATTTCATCAGGTAGTCTGTTTCCTTGCTGCCAAACAAACCTACCAGGAGATGGTACATGGCAAAGAGTTCAAGGGCGAAGGGCAGGTAGCCGCCGTAACCCAGCAGCGGCATTTCAAAAATGTGGAACCAGTTCCCCCAGGGGACGTGATAGACCCATTTTGGGTAAGCGAGGTAATTCCACATTTCCCAGAAAAAAGCGGTCAGGAGCACGCCCAGCCACAGCGCAACCACCGGTTGCCAGTTACCTTCTTTTGTCCACTCGACCAGTGAACGATGCCCTAGCCAAATATTAATAGGTTCGAGGATGAAATAAAGAGAAACCCAGACGAATGGAAAAAAAGTCCTTGGCCAGGCGACCATCAGTGCCAGCATCGCCCACCCGGTCAGAAAAAAACCAATTGAGGTTGCTTTCGTCGGGCGGATGATCGGCCCCTTTACCATCTTTGGAAGAAAACTGCGCATTAGTTCGGCGCTGCCAAAAACTGCCGGAATGACGGTGGTGAAATTGATCGTGGCCCAGAACCAGAACAAGAGCGTGGAGAATTCCTCGGCGCCAGCATAGTGCCAGTTCTGAAGGCGCCAATTGGCAAGTTCAAACAGCCACCAGACCGGCGCTGATGCAATGAACATACCGATATATTTCTTCCAGTTGCGGGCTAACAATGAAGTGCCGGTACGCCAGAATACCAGGGCGTCGATCGTTAGGCAGTAGCCCAACCAGAGCGGAAAAAAAGCCCACTGTGTTCGCAGGCCGCTTAGGGACCAGTTAAGTGTCCAGAAGATGGCTACCAGGCTCAGACCGAGCCAGCCATGCGCTGGGAATCTTTTCATGGGTTTGAACATGTACCAATTAAACCACAAAGTTCCATTTTTAAATTAAAGCGATCACCAGGCTGAGGGCCTGGTGATCTAAGGGGGAGGGTACACCACCGAACTTGGTCTGCATGGGGGGGGCATGCTGACCTTCGATGGCAGATACCTTATTTACCAGTAAAAGGAGAACAGGTATCGTGGGGCTATCGTACTCCAAAACCGTCTTAATTGTATTAAAAAAAGATTAGAATTGTCCGAATTATCTTCCCCGCTTCTCAAAAAATACTAGCCACTCTTCCACCTCGTCGGGACTCAGCACCGAGTCGCTCTTGGATTTCGTCAAGCCTCTCGACGGTGCTTTCACCATCTCTTGGGCGAATTCTTCCGCAGACATTGAACCGGCTTGTACAGCTCCCGCCGCGCGCTGGATGCGTGCATCGGAACTGACCACCGTCCAGTTCTTGGCTGTCTTCTTCATTTTTACCAGCCGGGCTTCGATGGCGGCATCTGCGCTGGAACTCTTTCGCACAAAGTGCGCCGTCACCATGCCTGCCTTGCGCGTGGTTGCCTGTCCCGCAGGCGCCCCGTCGAAATAGACTTCCACCTGGGCTCGGCGCAGACGACAGAATTCCTGCAAGCGGACCAGGAGGTCCAGCTCGTCGTCAACCGAGTCCAGGCGTAATCCCACTTTGGGGATCAGGTTATGGCCGTCAATCAGGTATGGCATAAGAGTTGAAGAAAAGAAGATCCGGATGGCTGATTTTACCATCCCCTGCATTTTGGGGAATCCATCCTCGAAATGGATCGGAGCCATCATCTCCTCCTAAATTAAAACCCAACAGGACAGCACTCGGGATGCCGTCCTGTTGGTTCAGGGATGGAACGTGGTGTGAGGTCTCCTTTCTCAATCGGCAGGTGCTGGTTTGGGCACCAGTGCTGTTTTAACACTCCAAAAGAATTTCCAGTAGAGGAAGACGGATATCGTGTACATAGCCAGGACCCCGGCATACACGGGTCCGAATCCGTAATTGACCTGCATCCAGCCGCTGATCGAAGGGCTGAACGCCCTCCCGAAGTTGTTCGCCATATTCACCAGGCTGGCAACAGTTGCGCGTGATTCTGGCTCGGTATGTTCCATTACATAAGTTTGGTAGACTGGTGTACTCATATTCATTAAGGCAATACGGATGTAATAGGCAAAACCGCTCAACCAGAACCATGGCGCAAAACCCAGCAGTGCCAGGAAGGGGATTGAAAGCCCCTGGGTGATCACCACTACCTGGATCTTGCCGATCCGGTCAGCCAGTACCGGGGCGATCAACAATCCCACTCCCATTGCCAGTGCACCCCAGGCCAGCAGGTTTCCTATGACCGGGTCGGGCTTAAGATAGGTCACCCGGAAGAAAATATTCATGAATGGCATGAGCAGCCCGGCGCCGATGGACGTTACCAGGATGGGGAGGATTAACTTCCCAAGCATGACCGGTTTCTTGGCAGCATAGGCGATTGGCGCAAAGAGCGCCCGTTGTGATTTTTCAAGATGTGGCATTTTCATGAAGAAATACGGTACGAGGCCAAATATCGAGAGCACTGCCACGATCGCCAGGGCACCCGCATAAGCCGGGCTGCTAGTCGGTGAAATGCCTTGCCGGGTCGCGAGCCAGGTTGGCAGGTTCCCGCCGATGGAATTGCCCACAAAGGAGGCTGTCATCTGTGCCCCGGATCCAAGGCTGAAAAGGTACGTGCGCTCCTGTTCACCGCTATTTTCCAACAGGAACGGGCTCATGGTCACTGCTGACAGGCTTTGCGCTGCCCCCAGTAGAGCAGCCATGGCAAAAAGGATCCACTTGACCGGCCAGACGACCATCCCGGCGATTGCCAGCGAGACCGTTGCACCGCTGATGATTAATGACTTCTTGCGGCCCAGGAGATCGGCGAGGTAACCCATTGGTACTGCCAGTATCAACGCAGTGGAGCTGTTCGTGGATGCCAATTGACCGGCGATGTTCACATCCATTTTCAAACTGATCACATAGAAGTTGAAGAGCAATTGGTAAACGCCCAGTGCCGCTCCGGTTAAAATGGCACTTGCCAGGTAGAGCCGGGCGTTGGGAGAAAATTGTTTAATTCTCGTCCAGTAAGTTTGTAAAATGTTCGACATTTAGTCCTGTTTTTTGAGAAATTCTTTTACCGAGCTAAATATCGCATCCAAAGTTTCTGATCGGGCTGCATAACGTTTCTCACCATTTTCACTCACACGGATGGCCACCAGTTCTGCCAGCCGGAGGACCTGTAAATGATGGATCACTGTCGGTGGGCGCAAGCGCAGGAGACGGGATAACTCTGTCGGTGTGAGTGGCTGCCCGGAGAGATAGCGCATGATGCGCAGCCGGGTTGGGTCGGCCAGGGACTTGAGGGCGTTCATCAGCATGTCGGGCGTCTCTGCACCGGGGGCTATGCTTTGCAGATCCGGACGACAGCCGAAAACGATCTGCATGCTGCCTTCCGTTGCATTGGTCGGAAAAACAAATGGCGTGGACCAATATGATGGCACCAGGATTAATTCCTGCGCCGATTCGACATCTTCAAAATGGACGCCGCGAGAGAGTTCTACCACGAGGGCAGATAGTTTGACGCGCCCCGACAATTCCCGGGCATATTCCAGTCCGGCTTGCAGTACTGGGCGGATGCGGGTTTCTTCATCGGAGAAGAAAACGTCATAATATTCTCGCAAGGCCATCAGGATTTGCTCGCTGGATTGTTCCAGGTCCATCCAGGTTTTTAGAACGTTATCCAACTCGGCGGTTTTAAGATGC
Organism: uncultured Anaerolineales bacterium; assembly: GCA_903884265.1. GTDB lineage: Bacteria > Chloroflexota > Anaerolineae > Anaerolineales > Villigracilaceae > UBA877. The sequence goes on from CAISEG010000082.1 coordinate 4,668, forward strand.
CCGTTGCGGTGGGTTAGCGCGCGGCTCAGGGACTCTTTTTCTTTGGCAGTGACCGATCCGCGTTTGGCGATGTGTTCCAATATTTCACCGGCTTCGAGGGATATATTTATCGGCAGGGTTAAAATTCGGAGACGGTCAGTGGGTGGGAGATCTGCGGCACGTAGTAAAACGGGCAAAGCATCTTTCGGTTCTGGCAGGCTGCTGATCCAGTCCAGCGGCAGGGATGCAAACGAGAAGATGCGTTCCAGAAATTCGCGCTGGGGGACGGAAAGGCGTTGCCGCACTCCTGCCGTCCAGTTGGGACGCAAGCCGAAATCAGACGCGTGATGCAGCGCGAGCAGGCTGATAAAAAAATCGTAGGCAGTACCGGAGTTCCAACGCAGAGTAGTCATAAGGAGGATGAATTAGATTATTATCTAATGTATTAGATAATAATCTAATATTAAAAACCCGTCAAGAGTTTTCAGGGTTGGCATGGTTTTCATCCTCCCGATCCTGAATTTTTTTGGAGTGTCGCACGTATAATATATGGGACTATTCTCGGAAATCTCTACAATCCTTGGGAACCTTTTTTCCCATCTTTGGAGGCTGTATGTCTGAAACGGCTTTGATCGAAATATCCACTCTGGTGAAACGTTATGGCGATAAATTGGCTGTGAATAATGTCAGCCTGGAAGTCCATGCCGGCGAGGTCTTTGGTTTCCTCGGTCCGAATGGCGCAGGGAAGACCACCACCATCAAGATGATCGTTGGATTGCTACAGCCCACCGCGGGTACTGTCAGGGTGGCCGGGTATGATGTGCAGGCCCAGCCCCTGCTCGCCAAAGCCTCCAGCGGCTACGTACCCGACACGCCCAATCTCTACGCCAAGTTGACCGGGCGCGAACTGCTCCGCTTCGTCGGTGACTTGTATAACTTGGACCGCAAGCAGGTGGCTCAGCGCACCGATGAGTTGCTGCGCATGTTCGACCTGACCGCTGCGGCCGACGATACGGTTGACTCATACAGCCACGGCATGCAGCAGAAGACCTCCCTGGCCTCGGCGTTGATGCATGACCCACGGGTGCTGGTGCTCGATGAACCCACTGTTGGTCTCGATCCCAAATCGGCGCGGCTGATCAAGGATATCCTCCGCCAAATGGCCGACCGTGGCGCTGCGGTGTTTCTCTCCACGCATATACTCGAGATTGCCGAACGCATGTGTGATCGGATTGGCATCATCAACCAAGGCGAACTGGTTGCAGTGGGCACTATGAATGAGCTGCGCTCGCTTGGCAAGGCTGGCGAGGTCAGTCTGGAGGATATCTTCCTCGGCCTCACCGGTGGCGCCGAGGAGGCTGAGATTGCCGAGATATTAAAATGAGCGCGATGACGCTTTCTTTGTCCTATCGCTTTTTGCCCGCAGTCTGGAAACTCATCCGCCTGCGCCTGCTGATCAGTGTCAACGGCTTTAAGCATGCTAAAATTCGCCGCAAGATTCTGACGATTGTGGCCATCCTTGGCTTGCTGACTTTCGCTGGATTTATCTTGTTCCTGAGCTGGATTTTGCTTGGTTTCCTGCGTTCCCCTCAACTTATGCAATATGTGGGATTGGATGTGACCCCATTCTTGCAGGCCATGCCGGTGTTGGTTTTCACCGGCTTGTTCTTGAGCATTCTGTTAAGCAGCTTTGGTGTGCTCCTGCAAGCCCTCTACCTATCGGGCGATATGGACTTCCTCTTGAGTTCGCCGGTACCCATCCGGGCGGTATTCGTCACCAAACTCTTGCAGGCTGTTCTCCCCAACTTCGGGTTGATCTCCCTTTTTGGTCTGCCGGTATTGTACGGTCTGGGCCTCTCCGGGCATTACAACTTCATTTACTATCCGCTCGTCCTGCTGACCATGATCGCCCTCGCCCTGGCAGCGGCCGGTCTTTCGGCACTCTTGGTCATGCTGGTGGCACGTGTCTTCCCGGCCCGCCGGGTGGCGGAGGTCCTGGGCTTCGTTGGAGCCATCCTGGCCTTCTCCTGTTCGCAGGCTGGGAATCTTTACAACTCCTTCGAACATTCCACCAATGTCTCCGGGGCCCAAGTGAGCAATATGTTCACTCTTCTCATGCGATTTAACACCCCCTGGTTCCCCTTGAATTGGGCCGGCCAGGGACTGGTGGCGCTGGGCGAGGGCCGCTGGTTGACTGGAGTCTTGCTGGCCACCCTTACCTTCGGGCTGTCGGCGGCAGCTTTCATGTTCTCGCTGGCCACGGCGGAACGCTTGTATTATTCCGGATGGGCCGGGATGCAGGTGGTGGCTCGCAGGAAAAAGTTGCTTCGGACTGTTCAGCCAGGCGTTAAAAGGGATGCTTCACGCCCGCTAGCAGCCTCCCAGGGTATCCTGGCTCTTGGGATGGAACGCCTCCTTCCCGCTCCAGTGCGGGGTATCCTCTGGAAGGATTTCCTCCTGCTCCGGCGGGACCTGCGTAACCTGTCGCAGTTGATCACCCCGCTCATTTTCGGAGTCATGTATTCGTTGATGTTCTTCCGCACCGGCGGGCTTCC